>JANLYJ010000436.1:0-40318 GCA_031365555.1 Gemmatimonadaceae bacterium
GTTTCAAAATCTCCACTCTTTGTGAACCTCCCATGGGCGGGAGATTCAGCGACGATAGTTGACTCGGTCGCAAAACTTTGGCGCGATACGCCGCTCGAGATCATTCGGAAGTCACCATCATCGGGACTACGAACTATCCATTGGGCATTTGATGCTGGAGACAGGGACGCCTTCCCCGACATTCCTCTCGCTACCGCGGAGCTCGATCGTCTGCTCACAGCAAAGCACGTGGCGCACACTTTCGAAATGTTCAGCGGTACCCACGGTGACAGAATCAGGGAACGCGTGGAAACACGGTTGCTGCCATTTTTTTCCCGCGCACTCAAACACTAGTCGATCAGCGCTCTACGGCACGTCGACGGCTGGATATGTTACAGGTACACAAACAGGGGGCTGGATGAAAAACATGGCAATGGTGTTCATGTCGCTGGGTGGAATCATCACTTCTTTCGGAATGGTTGTATTCCTTATCGAGATGTTCGCGCGTTACTTCGGTTCTGATCACGGACTGCGGGTGATGACCGTCACCGGCACGGGTCTGGTTGTAATCGGAGCGGTAATGTTTGGCCTGGGATTTCTCGTAAGCCGGCTCGGGCGAAAGGATGGTCATCCCGCTATCTGACGCGCCGTAGTTCCGTGATGAAAATCCCGGCGAGCTATGCTTAACATCCTGAAAACGCGGCGCCGTCTGCGGTTGCGTGCAACCCCGCTTTCCGCAGAATGGCAGCGGTTGATAGAGCGGAATGTTGCTGCTTATCACCGGCTTTCACCCGATGACCAGAGGGAATTGCAGGGTCACACACAGGTGCTGCTCGCGGAAAAACACTTTGAGGGCTGCGGTGGACTGCAGCTTACCGATGAAATCCGCGTTACGATTGCCGCACAGGCCAGCATGTTGTTGCTGCATCGCGAGACAGACTATTACCCGGAGCTCAAGTCCATTCTCGTCTACCCGGGCACCTATCTGGTGACGGGTGATCGCGCAGTCGGCGGAGGGATCTGGGAAGAGGGTGATGAGGCGCGACTCGGTCATACCGGCGCGAGTATCGGGGCGCTCGTTCTGGCATGGGATGACGTGCTTCGCGGCGCGCGAACGATGGAAGACGGCAGTAATCTCGTTTATCACGAGTTTGCACACCAATTGGATTTTGAGAATAGGGCAGCAGATGGTACGCCGGTTCTCGCCCCTCGTCAGTACCTGTCATGGGCGCGTGTGCTCAGTGCCGAGTACAATGCGCTACGCCAAGCCGCCGACCACTCGCAGCACACCCTGATAGATCAATACGGCGCAACCAATCCAGCGGAATTTTTTGCGGTGCTCACAGAGCTGTTTTTTGAAAAGCCTGTCGAGTTTCGAAACAAGCACGAAGCACTATACGAGGAGCTGCGGGTGTTTTATCGCCAGGATCCTGCCGCTTGGGCCAATGATGCTTCCGTGATCAGCGCGCCGTAGTCAAACGGTCTGGCCGTTACTAGCGCTTGTTTTGCCCGGATGCCTTGAGGCGATTGTACGCGTTGAAACCAGGCGGGTATTTCCCTTTCGACGACATATCGTAGAATTCCAGTGCGACCTCAGTGTCCTTCGGAACCGCCAGGCCGAGCTCATATCTGCGGCCCGTTATGTACTGAGAAATCGGATTTCCTTCATTGGCAGTCTTCTCGTCTTTCGCCTGGTGCGCAGCAGCGTCGCGACTGAGTTGGCGCTCGTCACTTGATCGCTCCCAAATCATCGCGATGTAGTTGAGGATATCGAGATGCGTCTCGTAATCGTTCGCGAGACGATTGGCAGCCGTCCTGAGGTATTGCAAGGCGTCCACGTATGAAGCGGAAGTCGCATACATGTGCCCGAGATACATCGAGCCCTGACCCGAGCCCCAGTCATGCGCGGCCTGGAAATTTGCACGGGCGATGTCGGTCCGCTTGCGTTCGAGTGCGAAAAGACCGAGTGCGACGTACGCCTCCGGGTCCTTTAGGTCTATCGCTTCCTGGAAAAGGCGCTTGGCCGCAACCGTATCGGCTTTTAGGCCTAGGCCCTGCTGATACATCTGCCCAAGGAGGATGAGAGCCGGCGTATAGCGCGTCATCGAAGGGCGCTGCAGCCGCTTGAGCGCTTCGGCATATTTTCCACCCTCGGCGAATGTTCTCGCTGATAAGTAGAACTCCGCTCGTCCCGCCCGCTGATATGGCTGGAAGATGCAGCCGGTTGTAGTCGGTAGATACACAACACCGGGAGCCGAGCTAGTGTCTGACTTCACGACAAACGTTGCTACGCCGTCCATCAATCCGGCCCGCTTGAGCTCAATTTGGCGAACCTCGCGTGGCAAGCCATACTTTATGTATTCGCCGCCTGCGTAGTTCATGACCTCATTTGTAACGAACCACGATTTCGCAGGAGCATATCCTCGCGTGTGGAAACGAATTCCGAACTTTTCGCCACTCGCAAGAGTCGTGTCGCGGGTCGTTTTGTTGTAATACGCGCCAATGTTCTTGAGCTCGCCATTCTCAACGACGCACACGTTGAGATACAGAATGTTCGGATCTTTGGTCGCAGACTGGGCCTGGGACTTTGCGGGAACAACCGAAAGTGCGAGTATTGCAGCTGCGAGCGCAGCGCGGAAATATGAGGTAGACATTTATAAGTGGAGGGGAGAGGAGCTGACCCCAAAACTAATCACCACTTACGAAGCTTTCCATCAATTGAGCCTAACGCCGGGGAGTTGCTCTCTGTATGGCTACCAACTCGGGACTTGTCTCAAAGACGCCGCAAATCGAGATGTCGTACTCATACCGGCTGCCAGTGTCGTCAGTCCAGGGAAAACCGGTACATGTAGTCGGATAGTAAGGCTTGTCGTGAATCGAGCAGCCGCCATCGACATGCAGGACGCAGCGTTTGTTTCGCACGCGCGTGCGCCACTCTCCCCAGCGGGTCTTGTAGGCGAGGCCAGGGCCATGGTTGGCCTCGACAGCCGCTGCTTCCTCGTCACTCAGCGTCGTGCCGTAGGCGCAGCACGACGAAGAGTGAGGACACGGGTAGCAGGGCAGCGATGGAAAAGGTGCTGCTTTACTCTCCAGAAGCGCGGCGCCTCTTCGTTTTTGCTGCCGCAACTTTCTTCTTCCGCCGAATCGGAACGATGCCGGTCTCTTCGGCCGGAGACTGTTTCGGCTGCTTATAAGTAAACCGCTTTCCTTCGTAGTTCCGGAAGATCACTTCTTCGTCATTGATCTCCTCGACGTACTCGGGAAGGAGAGGAACCTTGCCGCCGCCTCCCGGTGAGTCGATCACGAACTGAGGCACTGCCATTCCACTGGTCCATCCACGCAGCGCCTGGATGATCTCCAGTCCTTTCTGGACAGTGGTGCGGAAATGCTCTCCGCCCGCTACCTGGTCAGCCATATATATGTAGTAGGGACGTACGCGCGCCTTGAGCAGTTCGTGCATCAGCTTCATCATCACCTTGGGATCGTCATTCACTCCCTTGAGCAGCACTGTGTGCGCGCCCAGTGAGATTCCCGCCCTCGACAGACGATCGAGCGCCGCCACAGTGGCGGGAGTCAGCTCATCCGGGTGATTGAAGTGGGTGTTCATGAAAATCGGGTGATACTTCTGCACCATCTCGCAGAACTCGGGCGTAATACGCTCGGGCAAGTGCGCGGTGATGCGGCTTCCCAACCTGATGATCTCGATGTGCGGAATCGCGCGCAGGCGCTGGAAGATGTACTCCAGTCTCGAATCGCTCAGCATCATTGGATCGCCACCGCTGAGAATCACGTCCCTTACTTCGGTGTGCGCCTCGAGATACTTGAATGCTGACTCGTATTCCTTGAGGGAAATTTTTTCCGGATCGCCGACTTTCCGGCGACGGGTGCAGAAACGGCAATATGTCGCGCAAACCGGGCTCACCAGAAAGAGAGCGCGGTCGGGATACCTGTGCGTGATGTTCGGAACAGGCGAGTCAGCATCTTCATCGAGGGAGTCGATGACGCCGTCGACAACGTTGAGCTCCTCGACGGTCGGGATGTACTGATTCCACATTGGATCGCCAACTTCCTTGATGAGATCGAGCGCCTCAGGCGTGATCCTCATCTGGAAATTGTCGAACGCAGGCTTGAGCGCCTCGACGTCGATCGCATCGCCAAACTTCTCGGCGAGCTTCTCGAGTGTTCCGATGCTCTGATCCTTCAGGACTTTTTGCCAGTCACTCATGTGACATCACTCCATCAACCGTTTTGTAAAGATGACCCGTCCGTCCGAAGGTCCGTAGAAGTCCTTTACTGTCGCAGCTGCTGCATATCCGCGACGCAAATAAAAATTCCGCGTTCCTTCGTAGTCGGGTCTGGACGACGTTTCGACTACTACCATCCGTGCCTGCTGCTTCTGCAGCCTCCTCTCGACTTCCGCGAGAAGGATCGTTCCACTTCCCAGCCCCTGTGCTGCCTGATCAACTGCGATCCAGTACAGGTCGTACGTTCTGTCGGTATCCGGTGTCGGACCGAAACAGGCAAATCCAATCAGCTTGCTGTCTGCGGTGTACGCGCCGATGAAGGTGTAATCCTGCTCCTTCGAATCGGATTCGTTTCCAACCGACAGGTCGAACAGCTCCAGTGCAACGTCAACTTCGTCATCGCGAAAGAGCTGCGACGATTTCAGAATCTCTGCTACGCGGTCCCGGTTCGCTCTCTTGAGAGAAGCGACTGTAACCTTTCCGCTCACGCCCCCGAGAGTGCGAGTGACCTGGCCCATTGGTCCGCGGGAAGCTTCATCTCGCGGTTGAGGCCGTACTCGCAAATTCGATTGATGAGTGTTGCGTAGTCCATTCCCGCGACGCGTGCCATTCTGGCTAGACCTGCGTCCACGGACAAATCAGGATTCGGGTTGACTTCGAGGAGCCATGGGCGGCCAGCTTCGTCGATGCGGAAGTCTGCGCGGCCATAGCCTTCGCCGCCTACAGCTTTCCACGCCGCGCGAGTGATTTCCTCGAGCTCCGCTGTCAGTTTTTTGGGTAGGTTGGCGGGGCACTGTGGCGCCGCGCCGAGGTCTTCGTCGGTTCCAGGTTCCCACTTGGAACGATATGAAACGATTTTCCAGAGATTTTCAGGCATTCCGTCGAAGCGAATTTCAGAGACTGGAAGAATCTGATCGCCGACGATCCCGACATTTACTTCACGTCCGGCTACGAAGCGCTGAACGATGACTTCGTTCCAGCGCTCGTGCATGGCAGCTACACGCGCGACGAGGGCCCGCCTGCTCCGCACGACGGACTTCTGCTCGATACCAATCGATGCGTCTTCCGCTGCCGGCTTGCAAATGGCAGGGAAGCCAACACTCTGCGGTTCCTCGCCACGCTGAACGAGCGTCCACCGGGGGACGGGCAGTCCAGCGCGATCCAGAACCGTGTTAACCAAATGCTTGCGAAGGCAGATCGCCGTTGTCGCGCTGGAGCTTCCGGTAAACGGAATCTCGAACAGCTCGAGAACTGCAATGACGAGCGGCTCCATCTTGGCCACTCCGTCGATCCCTTCGCACAGATTGAAAACAAAATCAAACTTTCCGCGACGCAGGCGCTCCACCCAGCGTCCATCCGGGTTCACCGGAATTCGGATCGGGGTATGGCCTGCCTGCTCCAGTGATTTCTCGACCGCCTCAACTCCCTCGAGGATGAGCGTGTCGGGAAGCGGGGCCAGTGCGGACATGGCGTCGAACAGCACAGCGACTTTCATCTTTCGCCTAAGCCTTGAGCCGGGTGCCGATTGCTGCACCAAGTCTTTCGAGACCTTCGGACCGCGAGGACAGCTCGCCACGAACTACGCGCAGCTTCGCGGGAAGCAGTACTCCCTGACGGCGTGCCGCGTGTTGCAGACAGCTCTGGATCAGTTCACTGTATTCGATGCCAGCAGCTCTTGCCGCCTTCGGCAGGCAGGAGTTGTCTTCAGGCTTGGGCAAAATCCCCGGGAGCGGATTCACTTCGACCACATTCGGAACGCCGCCAGCGTTCAACCGCACATCGATGCGCGACCAGTCGCGGCAGCCGAGCGCATTGTAGGCTCGGAGTGTCAGCTCTTCGATCGACTGGCGGAGGTCATCGCTGACGCGGGCCGGGCAGTCGAACATGTTGAGCGGCTTCTCGGGGCGGTCCCAGATCCACTTCGCCTCGTATCCGTAGATCGGCATCGCTCCTTCAGGCAGCTCACCAAAGTTCATTCCGACCAGTGGGAGCACGCGCGCATCCGGCCCATTTCCGAGCACGGCGCAGGTGAACTCATTGCCAGGCAGATACTCCTCGACGAGCACGGGCTGATCGTAGGTGTCGAGCAGAAACTTCACCTGTGCTTCGAGATCGCGGGTCGTCCGGCAGAGATTTTTCTCGGTGATTCCCTTCGAGGAACCTTCATGCACAGGCTTCACGAACAGAGGCATCGGCATGCGCCGTCCTACAACGACCAGTTCGTCCATCGAGTGCACGATGGAGAAAGCGGCGGTTGGAATTCCGTGAAAGGCGAGGGTCTCCTTCGTCCTTCCCTTGTCCAGACAGAGCGACAGCGTGAAGGGATCGCTTCCGGTGTAGGGAATTCCAAAGAATTCGCAGATGGCCGGAACATGTGACTCGCGATTCGGCCCATAGCGGCCTTCAGCGATGTTGAAGACGATGTCTGGCTTCGAGACCCGGAGCTTTTCCGGGAAGGATTCATCCGCCTCGAGGCGGATCACTTCACCTAGCTCCGAGAGCGCGCCGGCTACGGCATCGATGGTTTCGGCTGAATCCCACTCTGCAAATTCGTCGGAGCTGGGGGCCGAGCTACTGGGAGGTTCTTCGTCGGGACGCGGAAATTCCCCGTCGACAACGCGGATTTCCGCCTGATCGGCGACCGCTTCGGGGCTTTGTGACTCAGGCTTCAGATTGTAGGCGAAACCGATTCGCGTCATCCGGTTCCTACGAGAGAGCAGCGTGCACGCTGCGAGATGCGACGAGTATAAAATCTCAGCGATTCACGCGCAACAATTATTCCCGATTTCTGAAAATCTTTTTTGGCGAAAAAGTTTTCTTAGAGGGAAAAACTTTTTTCGTGACCTTCAAACTTTGTGGTAGGAAATCCTCGCCGACTCGCGCCGGTCTTCCGCCATGAAAATTTCGAAGTCTGAAAAGAAGGCCGGCGCCTCGGCATGAAGCATTCGGAGGATCGCCACCGCGCAGCGCCTGATCTCCATCTCGGCGCCCTCGCTGGATCGCAGCTCCAGCATCGTTCGCCACGCGCGGGCGTTGCCCGTGACGACGATTTTCGTCTCGGTGGAGTTGGGAAGAACTCCTCGCGCTGCCTCGCGAGCCATCTTCCTGCGGTGGACTTTGTCACCCACCCAGGAATAGCGCTCCATGAGAGATTCAACGAGCGAGACGTAGGTTTGCTGCGCCTGTGTCACCTGGGAGCGCCAGGCTGTTTCGAGTGCCTCGTCCCCGATGATCGCGGGAGGAACGACGAAGCTGGCATCTCCTTCATCCACGTAGCGCTGACTGAGCTGGCTATAGGCGAATCCCGCTCGGTGTCTCACCAGCTCGTGGGTGAACGAGCGGCTGACTCCCTCGATGAGAATCGAATAGTTCGCGTGCTCGAGAACGCTTCCGTGACCCTGTTTCTTGATGTTCTCCAGATAATCCCGAGTGTTCCTCGACGCTGGATTTCGCTGGCTCATGTAACAGAGCCGACCCGCGAATTCGGCCAGACGCTCGCCGTCCGTGCTCTCGCCAAGCCAGTTCACAGGTAGGTGTGAAGGCTCCGTGAAAACCGGGCGGGAGAGAAGTGTGAGCTTTGGCTCAGTGTAAAAATCCATCGTCTTTTGGAGTGAAACGGGAGGGGAAGAAGGCCGCGCGAAAGTTATTGAGACTGACCTATTAGCGACAGACGAAAGTGATCGTAGGTCCGGTCCGCACTGACTGAGTCGAGAGCCTCACGTGCCTTAGTCGGCAGTGGGGCCAGAGCCGAATCGTACTTGATCGGATCAAGGCCGTGCCTTCGCTCAGTGAGTTTTACACCGGGATTCAGCAGTCCATCCGGATCGAAGCATCGCTTGATGTCGGTGAACAGACTCAGGGCATCGGGCGACCAGGTCTTAATGAGGTACGGAGCACGAAGGCGTCCGTCGCCATGCTCTCCGCTCAAGGTTCCTCCAAGCTGCGCAGTTAGAGATACAACCTCGTCGAGCAGATCCTCGCTCCGCTGCTTCCACCCGGGAGCTGAGGTGTCCACGAGTGGGTTCGCGTGGACGTGAGAGTCACCCGCATGGCCGAAGATCACGCCCTTCATGCCCTGACGATCGAAGGCTTGGCGCAGACCAGTGACATAGGCGGCCAGATTCGCGGGCGGAACTGCTCCATCTTCGACGATCTGCATGGACTTGAGCCGGGGATCGAGTTTTCCGAGGATGGGGCTGGCTGCGTGACGCAGCTCCCATATCTCACTCTGCTCGACTGGCGAAATCCCGAGTTTCACTGCGCTCGCACCTGCTGCAGTAAACGCCTTGGCGAGCATGGCTGCCGAAGTCTCGGCCGTCGACTCGCTCTCAGCCTCGACCTCGACAAGGAGAACCGCCTGCGGCGCAGCGCCTTTCTCGTATGCCCCTGCGAAGTCGAGAAAGGTCTGATCGAGCAGCTCGCAAGCGCTCGCACCAAGAGCCGCAGCTTTCTGGGAGGCGGCTACCGCGGCGTCGAGCGTATCGAACTCTGCGAGCACACTGGAAACTGCCGTCGGTACTGGAGCAAGCTTGATTTCAATTCCGACGAATAAGGCCAGCGTTCCCTCGCTTCCAACAAGCAGGTCAACGAGGTCCCCGGATTCGGCGTACGCGCCAACTCCATACCCTGAGGAATCCTTGCGCACACCCGCGTGCATGAATGGTCCGCGGCTTTTCGTTGCGGGCATTCGCGGCTGAATGTCGTGAAGGAATCGACCAAGAGCGGGAACGTTGGGCGGAACTTCCGCGCCGCGCCGGACAATCCCGCGGCTGCCGTCCGCAAAAACACAGTCGAGCGACTCGATCCATGGGCGTGTTGATCCAAATCGCAGCGAGTGCGCGCCCGCCGCATTGGTCGCCACCATTCCCCCAATCGAGCAGAATTTCGCGCTGGACGGATCTACCGGGAACCGGAGCCCAACTTTCTCAGCAGCCTTGTTGACGCGCCCGCAGATCGCGCCTGGACCGACGCGAACCGTTCTCTTGTGCGGATCAACATCGCCAATCGAATCGATGCGACTCAGGTCAACGATGACATTTTCCCCGACTGCGCCACCAGCCATGCTCGAACCTGACCCACGTGCCGTGACAGCTATCTTTTCGCGCGCAGCCCAGCGCAGTAACGTCTGCACATCGTCCGCGTCTACGGGGACGGCAACTGCAAGGGGGATGAGCCGGGTTATTCCCGCAGCTTCGGAGTAAACCGCACGCGCAGTTTCGTCGGTTGTAAAAATCCCGCGGAAATCAGCGGGTGTGTTCACAGACCCAGACTGCTTGCTCGCGGCGGATCCTGCGAATAGTCGTAGAAACCTTTCCCGCTCTTCTTTCCGTACATCCCCGCGAGCACCATTCGTTTGAGAAGAGGCGGTGGGGCGTACCGCTTTTCTCGATACTCCTCGAACATGATCTCGGCAATCTTGTAAACCGTATCGAGTCCCACGAAATCAAGCAGGACGAAAGGTCCCATCGGATGCCCGGCACCGAGCTGCATTCCCTTGTCGATATCCTCGATGGTTGCAACGTTGGACTGAAGCGCGTTAATCGCATCGAGCATGTACGGCACGAGCAGCAAATTCACGACGAAGCCGGAATTGTCTTTCGCACTGATCGGCTCCTTCCCGACTGCTTTCGCGAATGCAAAAACAGCATCGAAAGTCTCGGGGCTCGTTGTGACTGTCCGCACAACTTCTACAAGCTTCATCAACGGGACTGGATTGAAGAAGTGCAGGCCGAGCATTCTGTCCGAACGCTTCGTCGCGGCGGCCATCGCCGCGATAGTAAGGCTCGATGTGTTTGAAGCGAAAATCGTATGCGGCGGGCACAGGTCGTCGAGCTCCTTCCAGAGCACGTTCTTCAGAGCGAGATCCTCGACGACTGCTTCGATGATCAGATCGCAGTCCTTGAGCGCAGCAACATCGGTGACAAAGGACAAATTCTTCGTAGTCGCGTCCCGCTGCTCTGCGGTAACCTTTCCCTTTTCAATTCCCTTCGCGAGCGTCTTTTCGATGTTGCCGCGAGCCTTGGCCGCGAGCGCATCGGACATTTCACGCACTACAGTCGTATAACCTGCAGCTGCGCACACCTGGGCGATTCCGCTACCCATAAGGCCGCCGCCGAGGACTCCCACTTTCTTTATTGTCATTTCAGCCGTTTGAGTCCGGAATGTTCGAGACGATCAAGAGCCTGCTCGAGCGCGAGTTGAACGCGTGAGTACACATTGCGATGGCGCCGGGCAACTTCATAAGCGACAAGTCCGCCCACAGCAATTGGAACGACTGCCAGGCCTGCGCTCAGAACTATTGCCATGTGTGCAATCGTGGCAACGCCAAACACGCTGAACCCTCCAATCGCGCCGGCTGTCGCAGCGGCTCCGCTTCCCTTGAGTCTTAAAGAGCGGCTTTCGCGAAGATCTGCGTCCAGCCGGACCACAACTTTCTTGACGTCTACAGCGACGACCGTTGCCGCCACTGTCTCCGCTTTGCAAAGCTGAAAGCCTCGGCCGCTGACGTTCAGGCCACGGCGGATGACTCCAAAGACTCCTCCGCGCGCTTCCCAGACGATCCGGTCGCGAAAGCGTCGCTGTACCTGAAGACACTCTTCTCGCTGCATCGACCCGTCGAGTGCGAAGAGGACATCCGCAACGTTGCCATTCACTGTGCGGGATGCCGTCGCGACTGCAGGCCCGGCAATATTCGATACGAAGCCACCGCGCTCGGGAATCACGATTCGTGTTCGTTCTTCTGCGAGGGCCTGCGTCAGCATTGTGCGGCTGAGACCGACTTCCTTACCGATTTCGAGGAGCTGGTCTTCGCTCAGAAGCTCGGTTGGATCGTCACCTGGTGATTCGGTCTGGAGCTCCGCTGCGCGCGCAAGCACTCGATCGAGTGTTGCGCGATCGAGTGTGGTTTTCTCGGGAACTGTGGGGAGCGGGTCCTTCGGCATACATAGAAGATAGCGCGTGCGAACAATGAACGAATGCTCATGGCCGTCGGCCAACTACGCAGCCGGCGACCTGCCACCTGGAACTCGATGGCGGGTGGCCAACCGGACTAACGATCAGTACCGCTCGCCGCTCATCGCCAGCGAGCGGGCAGCCATGAGCGGTTGTTGTTTTTTAAACTCCGCCGAGCACCACGTCCAACTGCCTTGTGATCGCATCCCGAATCAAATCCGGAATTGGAAACGCCGCCGTCAACGACGTCATCGCATTGGATCCAACGGAACGGTTGGCACTGCGCAGATAGTAGCGGGCATATCCATCAACCAGTTCCGGAGCAATTCGCTGGAGGAGCATCGCACCGGCCCGAACCGCAGCAGACGTTTCGTAACGAGTTCCAACTCCAGCTCGCTGCTCTGCTGGAGTGATGTTTTCATGAACTGCCGCCTGCGCGAGCGGCCCCAGCGCAACTTCATGCGCAATCACATAGATCGCTTCATCTGCGGTTGCGACAGTGGATGGAAACGAAACACCGATAGTGTTCTGGAGTTTTCCTCCACCCAGCGAACGTCCCTCGCCATCGAGTGGAAGGGAAAGCAGGATGGTACCCGCGGGCTGACCGGTATTGTTGAGGAATCTTTGGAATTTTGCACGGTAATTGTTTTGCCACCTGTCATTCACCGCGGCTAGAACTGTTGCGCGTTCTGCCTGCTGCTGATCCCAGTATGAGCGGTAAAACTTGCTGTTTTCATCCCGAATCGACTGCGTGAATAAGCGCAGCCACTCCCGATCCGCCGGTGTCGAGAAGTATCCGCCCAGCAGTGCAATCAACTCGGCGACTTCACGACTGTTTGCGGCTTGTGGATTTCCCTGAGCCTGAAGAAAAATGTCGATCGCCTCGAGCATGTTGTCGAGCGACGAGAAATGCATCGGAACGAACTGCGCATTCACCAGGTCGCGGCTGATTGCAAATCTCGCTGCGAGCTTGGCGCGATTGGCGTCGAGCTGTGTTACCGCATTCGCGCGAGAGCGAGCCACCTGTAGCTCGGCCTTGTATCCCCGGCGAAAATATGGAACGACGGTGGTGTCTTCGGTGATCATCGCGAAGCCGTGCAGCCAGAGATCGACATGCTCACGCGTCGCGAGCGACCA
Organism: Gemmatimonadaceae bacterium; assembly: GCA_031365555.1. Classification (GTDB taxonomy): domain Bacteria; phylum Gemmatimonadota; class Gemmatimonadetes; order Gemmatimonadales; family Gemmatimonadaceae; genus UBA4720. The sequence goes on from JANLYJ010000436.1 coordinate 12,312, forward strand.
CGGTGCGCCCGCGGTGGAAAGGGTCTGTCCAGCCGATGCATCTGCCGGGGTTGGCCCGGTTCCTACTCCCCCGGCGCTTCCGCCGGAAGCGCACGCAGCGAGAATTCCTGAAAGACCGACTATACAAGTGCCGCGAATGACATTGCGCATTTCTTTCTCCGTTCTAATGCACTGATTCAATGACGAGAGCGATGCCCTGACCGCCCCCGATACAGGCAGACCCGATGCCAAATCGCTTTCCAGTGGACCTCAATCCATGCAGTAGATGGGCCGTAATACGCGCGCCCGACGCGGCGAGAGGATGGCTGAGGGCAATGGCGCCGCCGCTGAGGTTGAATTTTTCACGTGGAATACCGAGCTCCTTCTCAACTGCGCAAGCTTGTGCGGCAAAGGCTTCGTTTACCTCAATGAGGTCCATCTGGTCGAGAGACATTCCCGCATCCGCCAACGCATTCTTTATTGCGGGTACGGGTCCGATACCCATGACAGACGGGTCAACTCCGGCAATTCCCCAACCGATCAGCTTGCCGATTGGTTTCAGGCCATTAGCCGTGGCGTATTCTGCGGAGGCAATTACCATCGATCCCGCGCCGTCGCCAATTCCTGACGCGTTGCCGGCTGTTACGACACCGTCACCCTTGAAGACGGGCTTCAGTTTCGCGAGCCCTTCTGCGTTTGTCTCGGGACGTATGTGTTCGTCGCGCTCAAAAAGTATTTCCTTCCCGCGGCTCCTTACCGGATATCCAACAACTTCGTCGCGGTACATGCCCGCATCCCATGCCTCGCGCGCGAGTGTCTGAGAACGCAGGGCAAAATCGTCGACATACTTTCGGTCCAGCTTGTATTGAGTCGCAAGATTCTCTGCAGTCTCTCCCATCGCGAGGTCGCAGTATGAGTCACGCAGGCTTTCCCACAGCAGATCGTCCAGTGTAGGAGCGCCGCCAAGCTTCACGCCCCACCGCAGTCCCCGCGCGACGTGCGGAGCCTGCGACATCGAGTCGGCACCGCCAACGAGGCACACGTCCGCGCGGCCAAGCAGAATTTCCTGGGCACCGCTTACCACCGCCTGGAATCCCGATCCGCAAAGTCTGTTTACGGTGAGAGCGGGAGTTTCAATTCTGCAGCCCGACTTGAGCGCAACATGACGCGAGAAGTAGATCGAGTCGCTCGTGGTGTAGAGCACATTTCCGAAGATCGTCTGATCGATTTGGGCAGCAGAAATCCCTGCACGTTCGATCGCAGCTTTGGACGCATGTACAGCGAGATCGACGGCGGGTACATCTTTCAGCGCGCCGCCGAAAGTGCCGAACGGCGTTCGCACTGCGGACAGAAATACAATTTCGCGTGTGCCTGACGGAGTTTTCACCGTTAGGCCGCGCTGCGTCCGCAGGTCACACAGAAGCGCCAGTTCTTGTCGAGCTCTGTTCCACATGCGGGACAATTGCGAACCGCCAGGTTTTGTCCGCAATGCGGGCAGTAGGTGACTGCGCGTCCGTCGGGCAGCGTGCCACCGCAGAACCTGCAGTTCTCGATTGAGCCGAGCTCACCTCCAGCTGCTTCGGCGCTCTGAGCCGGCACCGGCTGCTCGGCGGTCACTGTCGGTTTTTCAGTCACGGAGTCCGCCGCAGGGGCGGATTGCTTTGGAGCCGGATCCAGACCCATTGCCGCGAGCGCTTCTGGTGCGAGGTTCACCTTGGAGTTTGCGTAATCCCGAAATGCCCCGGTATCGGGAACTTTCTCTTTCTGGTTTGCGGAAAGCTTTTCCTGCATGGCGAGGTCACCGCGCAGGTACCCGCGCTCACCGGAAAGAATGCGCGACACCGCTGACTCGTAGTCCTGATTCGTTTCGATACCAAGCTCGCGGCGATGATGCCTGTACGGTACCAGGTCTTCATACAACTCCTGAACCGTGAATGGCATCGTCAGATATTCGGGGTGGCGCAGCCGAATGCTTTGCACGAGGCGCTGAAAGAGTCTGTCTAGATCATCCATATCCGTCTGCCAGGTTTAAAGGTTCCTTCGTCAGGAAATGGAGACGCATCAGTCAGCTTCGTCGCCTTTCCCTTGTTCGCAATCCATTCGTCAAATCCTGATAGTTCAAACCCGTCCGAGCTTGTCTGTTCCGCTGCCGCCCTCGTCGCCAGGAAGTTGGCGTATTCGTTCTGCGGGTGACCGCGGTGTCCCCGCACCCAGCGCCACTCGACCTGGTGCGGCTCGATTGCACCAATCGCATCCTTCCAGAGCTCCAGATTCTCGATCGGTCCAGCCTTACGCTTCCAACCGCGCTCGATCCATCCGTGAACCCAGGACGTCATTCCATCAACGATGTACCTCGAATCACTCGTGAAGACAACACGGAGGGATTTGCCTTTCCTCGACAGACCCCGGAACGCTTCGCTGACTGACCTGAGCGCCATGCGGTTGTTGGTAGTGCCCGGTTCGGAAATCCAGAAGTCCCAACGCTGAATCGTTTCGGATCCCGGTTTCCTCCATTCTACGAGGCCACCTGCGCCTCCCGGATTGTCGCCCTCACGTCCATTCCCCAGGCAGGATTCGTCCGCGTACACAGCAACGAGCGGCCCTGCTGGTGTCAACGCAAAACCTCCATGGCCGAAATCTCGTCCACGTATATCGTGATCTTTTCGCCAGTGGTAGGATGCACGGAATCAATCGCCTCTCGCCCACCTTCAACGCGAAGCCGGCTCGGCACAACCACAAACTCATTTCCCCTGCGGCTCACAGCAATCTTTTGCCCGCGCGAAATCGCATTCTCGAGTGAGTCGTAATCCTTCGTCGTAAAAGCTTTTGATTTCGATCGCTTCATTCAGATAGCCAGTTGATTGCGAGGTGTTTCAGGATATTAGCTGCCTGTTCGATTTCCCGAACCTCGACAAACTCTTCCGCTGAATGTGCAAGACTTATGTCACCAGGGCCGAAGCACACGGCAGGCATTCCGGCCTGGTTGAACAGGGCGGCGTCGGTCCACGCGCTCAGCCCCTCGATGGGAGCATGTCTGCCTTCCGCGAGACACGCCCTTTCGAGTGCGACGACGATGGGTGCATCCACCTGCACATCGCTCGGCGGCTGAGACGCACCCAGGGTGATCATCGCCTCGAAATCCTGTCGGCGCGTCCGTATTCCCTCGCACAGCAGTTCGATCTCGCTGAGTGCTTCGAGTGCAGTTTCACCGGGAATTGTTCGGCGCTCAACTCCAAGCTTGCAGTGGTCGGGGTAGGTAGAGTAGCCGGTGCCTCCTTCGATCCTGCTAGCGTGGATCGAAGGACGTCCAAGCAGCGGGTGCGATTTCTTCGGAAGTATCTCGTGCTCAAGACGATCCAACTCAGACAGAAGCAGTCCTGCGTGAGTAATCGCATCGATGCCGAGATCGTACCGACTGCCATGTGCAGCGCGTCCCATGACGTGGATGTCGAACCATGCGAAGCCGCGATGAGCTGGACAAATGGCGAGACGGGTTGGCTCCGTGATTACTACAGCGTCGGCGCGGACGCCACTCGCAATCAGTGCACGGGTGCCGAGGCTCTCGAACTCTTCATCTGCGACAGCGGCTACGACGATTTCCCCTGCGATTCCGGAGTCGTATGCGGCAAGTGCCGCCGCGCACATCGCGGCTATGCCGGCCTTCATGTCGGTAGATCCCCGACCGTAAAGTTTTCCCTGCTTGATAAGGGGGTCGAAGGGCGGGTGCGTCATCCCTTCAACTCCAACAACATCCAGGTGTCCGTTGAACATCAGCGTCTTTCCACCGGACGCGCCAATGCGCGCAACGACATTCGGTCTGTTGGGCGCGGCCTCTGACTGTTCGACGCGGAAGCCCCAGTCCCGAAGGACTGATGCGAGAAAACCCGCTGCCTCTGCTTCGCCGGGTGCACCGGGAACGAGGAGCGGGTTTCGGGAGTCTATCGAAACGAGTGCGCGGGTGAGCGCTAGCGCATCACCACGATCAACCGCAGACACCCGGCAGTCCTACTTTTTCTTTGCTTTCGCGCCGGAGCTTTTCTTCACTGCCGGTTTTGCCGCTTTCTTTGCAGCAGGTGCCTTGGCTGCAGGCTTCTTCGCCGGCGGAGCCTTCGCCACCGGCTTCTTTGCTACCGGTTTCTGGGGAGCCGCTGCAGGCTTCGAAGCGGGAGTCGATTTAGCTGCTGCTGCAGGTGCGGCCTTCGCCGGCGCCGAGCCCTTACGCTTGGACTGAAATTCTTCTGCTTCGCGAATCAGCTTGTCAGCTTCATCCTGAGTCATCTGTCCGCGGCGGACCATGTACTGAACGAGATCGCGGGCGCTCTCGATTGCAAACCCGGTGAGTCCAGCTGCGGCGCTAACGACTTCCTTCATCGCAGCTGCCATTTTGCTGCCGGCTTCGAGGCTGATTTCATGAGCTTTGGCCGCCATTTCGGCGACTGTATCCTTAACGTCGGCGCCCCGGTGGCCCGGGCTGCGCTTCGGCGGAATGGGGACGCCATTGGCATCCAGTGTTCCGGGAACCGGCGCAACCGGTGGTGTGGCAACAGCTGCAGGGGTCTTATCTTTTTCGGCCATACTTTTTATTGGCTCCGCCAGCCGGCGTAGTGAGGTCGCCGCGGCTATCTATAGTTGGAGACTTCCATTGCCCGGGTTTGGTGCGTCGGGCGCGAACGGCGGTAAGTATATGATTTTACGTCACTAAAACAAGGTCACCTAGAAACAGCTTTTTTCAGGCCCTTTTGACGCCACTTACAGGACACTAAGCAATCACTATAGCGAAAGTACAGCCATTGTCAGGCATAAAAGTGCTCGATTTGACCAGAATCCTCGCGGGTCCATACGCCGCAATGGTGCTGGGAGATTTGGGTGCATCGGTCATCAAGGTCGAACGCCCGATGAAAGGGGACGATACACGCGGGTGGGGGCCACCCTTCAATCATGCTCGTCAAAGCGCCTATTACCTGAGCGTCAATCGAAACAAGCTCAGCATCTCACTCAACCTCGACAGACCGGCCGACACGCAGGTTGTTCGCAAGCTGATCGCCGAAGCAGACGTCGTTATTGAAAACTTTTTGCCGGGAACGCTGAGCAAGCGTCGGATCGATGCCGCGACGCTGCTGACCCGAAATCCAAAGCTGATCTGGTGCACGATCACCGGATTCGGTGCAGGCAGCTCCCGTCCGGGATATGACTTCGTTATCCAGGCTGAGTCCGGATGGATGGCTATTACTGGCGAGGCGGAAGGTGAGCCGATGAAAAGCGGTGTCGCCCTCGCTGATTTGATCGCGGGAAAGGACGCCGTCGCTGCCATACTCGCGGCCCTCCTCGATCGCGCTCGCGGACCTGTTGCTGCCGAAGACCGGCGGATCTGGATTTCGCTCGCGCACAGTGCGACAGCCTCGCTGGTCAACGTTGCTCAGAACGCACTTGTGTCTGGCAAGGATGCAAAGCGATGGGGGAACGCCCACCCGAATCTGGTGCCCTATCAGACATTTGCCGCGAGTGACCGTGCAATAGTTATCGCAGTTGGATCAGACGCTCAGTGGAAAGTGTGCGCGATGGCTCTTGGTTTGCCAAAGCTCGCTGCTAATCCCTCGCTCGCTACCAACGCCGGCCGACTCAAGAATCGAGGAAAGCTCGTTGCTCAGATGCAGGCGGTTATCGCCCGGCAAAGTGCATCACATTGGATGACGGTCCTCGATCGTGCGGGTATTCCGTGCGGTGAGGTCAGAACGGTGCGTGAAGCGCTAAAAAATGTAGATGCTTCGCCGCTCTATGGCGTTTCGCCGGCAATTCCTGGAACCGTGCGTCTTCCGCCGCCACTCCTGAACGAACATGGAGCCGAGATACGCAAGGTCGGCTGGAAAATATTTGAAGGGCTGTAGCGGATGGATGAGTTCGCGTCAAAGTTCGCGATGAACGGTACTTTCTTTCTTGACGCAGGAACATCCGCACGCCATAACTAGACAAGCCATTCACGCTCGCCGGTTTTGCGCGTCTTCAGGAAAAGGATACTGGTGGTGACTGCTGAGCCGGAAAACACAGAACCGTTTGCTGATCCCGTTCCGGATCCGGATCAGGAAAACATTGCGCGTGTGCTCGGCGGATCGCGTGACGCGTTTGGCGCGCTGATAGCGCGCTACAGTGACCCCCTCTACCGTCACGCACTCGGAATGACCGGGTCTCCGGATGTGGCGGAAGACATTCTTCAAGCGTCGTTCATTAAAGCGTACCAGCACCTTGGCGAAGTAAGGGGTCGATTCGACGCATGGGTTTTTCGAATTGTCGCCAATGCGTGCAAGGACTGGCTGAAAAACATTCGGCGTTCTCACGTCAGCTACGAAGAAGACGATCAGCCTTCCACATTTTCAACACCAGAAGAGGAAATGGACCGCAGCGAGCTGCGGACTGATCTCGAGCGTGCGCTTGCGCGGCTAGCTCCCTCGCTGCGTGAAGCTTTTGTCATGAAACATGTTGAAGGAAGATCGTACGAAGAGATGGCGGCGCTGCTGGAAAGCACAGTTGGTGCGCTGAAAATGCGCGTACATCGCGCGCGAGAGACTTTGCAGGAACTCCTGGAGGAGAAGTACAATGACGCCTGACGACCCGGAAACGGGTGTTCGCGGAGACGATTCTGATCTGCCGCCCGACTCGGAACTTTGGAAGAAAATCAACAGCGAAACTGAGATGCTGCGTCGTCGCACCACGCCGATGCATGTGCAGCAGAAAATTTTAAGTGCGCTGCCCGATCCGCCGGCGAAGACTCAGCAGGAACGAGTTGCGCCGAAAATCAGTGCGGGAATTGTAGGTGTCGTTGTCGTCGCCCTTCTTATACTCGGGCTGCTGCTCGGGATGGTATTGCGGGTCCAATAGCAGCGGGTATGTTCACGGTCTGGCGTTTGCACGAGATGGGTTCCGGCTGCATCCACTGACAACCCGAAGGGGGAAGTAAATGAACTTGAAGACTCTCGCACTTGTGGCAAGCTGCATGACCATGCCGGCCCTGGCCGGCGCTCAAGACATGATGAAGAAAGACAGCATGCACATGAAGAAGGACAGCATGCAAATGAAGAAGCACGACATGGACATGAAGAAGAATGACATGGACATGAAGAAGACGGACATGGACATGGACATGAGCAAGAGCAACAATGGCATGAAAACCAGAACCCGGGCTCGCGGATCCCGCAGATCGGCTCGTGGAATGGAAATGAACAACTCCCAGATGAACATGACGAATGGACCCGAGTGCGCACGGGGCTGTCCGACTTCTCCCGGAGTTGGTGGACTTACTGGCGTTCAGTTCCTCGCGCTGCAGCAGGAATTGAGAGACCGTGGATGTGGCAACAATCATGTGACTGGAGTGCTGGACGCGCCAACGCGCGCGGCAATCCGCGCCTGCGCGAAGAAATGGAACGTCGAAGCGACACCGGCAGCGGTGCTCACGAAAATGAACATTGGCTACTCGGTGGGCGGCTAGGCCGGACCCGAAAGGGGATCGGAAGCTCTATCGATCGGCAAAGACAATTCCAGTTGTACGGGGGGGATTTCGACAGCGTCGAAATCCCCTTCGTCGTCATCATCCCTCATTGACGACCCGTCCACTCCGTACTTACGGCAAATCTTGCTGAAAAAGTTGTGCAGTCCTTCACGGTATTTCCTGCCCGCATTGAAATCGTTCGCGTAAGTGTTGCGATACCGTTCAGCGAGATGCGGAAACTCCTGCTCGATGAAAGGCAGGTACCGCTGGCGCGCCGATGTTCGCAGCCGCAGTGCAGTCGCTGCTACATAGGTAGCGCCCGCCTCAGAGACGCGCTTCACGAGCGCATCGAGATCTGATGGATTGTCAGTAATCCCTGGCAGCACCGGCATGCAGTTTATCCCGGCATCGATGCCCGCTTCCCGTAGTCGCCCGAGTGCGCGAATGCGAGAGTCGGGCGTGGGGGAGCGCGGCTCGAGCCGCCGTGCGAGATCGCGGTTGAGCGTGATGAGCGAAATGCTGACGCCGAGGTCCGATATGCGGTTGATGCGCGACAGGACATCGATGTCGCGTGTAATCAGTGGACTTTTTGTAATGATGCGAATTGAAAGTCCCGGATGATCAGCCAGTACCTCCAGCACCTGCCGAGTAATCCGGAACTTTCGCTCCGCGGGCTGATATGGATCTGTAGCAGAACCGATGAGAATCGATTCACCGTCCAGCAGCTTGAGATGTCTGTCGCTGCCATGCCGGAGAGTCCGCTGTAGAACCTCCGCCGCATTTGTCTTTACGAAAATGTTGCGCTCGAACGCCAGCCATGGTGGCATCTGCAAGTACGCGCTGCTCAGCTCATCCTGCATACGGTCTGCGTCGGACGCGCGTTCCATCACGTACCGGTGTGCGTACCTCGCATAGCAGTACGCACATCCAAATGCGCAGCCAGTGTATGGATTGATCGACCAGAAACCCATTCCGGTGACTTCAGTTCCATTTAAAACATTTCTTGCAGGAGCTGCGTAATACCTGATGTCGGCCTGTTCACCGATGATGGCGAGCTCTTTTGACTTGCGATCGTACTCTGCCCCGAAAAGCCCTGCTTCCGGCGGCGTGCGCTTCTTTTTGCGGATTGCTTTTCGATAGCTCATATGCTCTCCTGCTGACCCGAATATAACCCGAAGCAAGGGCGTAGGTCAGGGCAAAGCGTCAGCTACCTAAATTGACTAAGTTGACCCGCAATCCAGCAGAACCGGGAGATTTATGAAGGAACCGTTGTCGGACATTGAAATCCAAAGGCGTCTGGGGAGCCTGCCGGGCTGGTCGCGGAAGGGCGATGTGTTGTCCAAGACGTACCAGTTCCGCGATTTTACAGGTGCGATGGAGCTGGTCAATAACATCGCGCGCGTAGCCGAGCGTGCGAATCATCATCCCGACATCGACATCCGATTCAACAAGGTGACATGCGCGCTGACGACGCATGATGCGGGTGGGATAACAAAAAAGGACCTCGATCTAGCTACAGAAATCGAGGCCCTTTAGGCATAAGAAACTGGTTGTGAGTTGTCAGTCGTGAGTTCAGGGTGTCGGGTTAAAAACTGAACACTCAAAACCGATCACACAGAACTCAAAACCAGTTTCATCGCCCTAGTTTCTCCGTCCCACTATGCGCAGTATCGCCATGAACATGTTCAGTAAATCCAGATAGATCTGCAGCGCCGCCTGCACATAGTCGTCAGGCCCGTACACGTTCTTCAGACGCCACGTATCAAAAATCAGCAGCCCACTGAAGATCAGTACCGTCATCGACGCGAGCCAAAGATCTGCGGTCGCATTCCTGAAAAAAATATTCAGCACCGACGTCGCAATCAGCACCCATAGACCGACGACGAGAAAACTCCCCTTGGCGCTGAAATCCCTGCGGCTCACGAAGGTGTAAAGCGTCAGCATGCCGAAAGCGCCTACGGTGAGCATCGCTGCCTGGCTGATCGCGCCCGGACTCCTCGAACCGTAGAAATAAAGTGCAGGGGAACTGAGAACTCCCATTCCAAAAGTGAACAGGAGGACGAATCCGATGTTGGCAGGGAACTGCGTTCGCGCTCGCTGTGCAGCCATGAGCGGGAGGAACATCGCAATGAACGAGATGATCGGGTGCGCGGCGACCGCCTGCATTATCGAGGGCTGCGACAAACCGAAAGTCGCACCTGCGATCGTCACGAGGACACTTACAAAAACCAGCGAGTAGGTCCGGCGTACGAGCGTCGCGCGCTCTACGCCTGTTCGGACCAAAGTTCCAGCGGGGTATGAAATTCCCATCATTACTCCGGAAGGTTGAACGTTGTGATACCTGGTTTGTTACACCGAAGCTTCGTTCTGGATTCGTTCCACCAGGGGAACCAGCCCCCGGATGTCTTCCAAAAGGTGCTTCGGCTTGTACGGCTCCAGCATCGACCGGGTGAAAGGTCCCCAGAGGGCTGCAATCGTGGTAACGCCTGCAGCGTTGCCGGCCTGAATATCGTGCGGTGAATCACCAATGAACACTGCTTCGTGTGTCTGATACCCCAGCTCGCCAAGAGCCATGTGCACGGGGAAGGGATCCGGCTTGTGAACCGAGCATGAATCGCAGCCAATAGTCGACGTCATGAACCGCTCGATATTCGTATAGCGCAGACTCTTGAACATCATGTTGTTGCCCTTGCTTGTAACGATTCCCATCGGATGTCCTCCCCTCTGGAGCAGCTCCAGGGTTTCGGTGACACCATCGTACACGCGCGTCATCCTGTCGTGGGCTTCGTTCTGGAATCCGCGATAACGTGACACAAGAAGCTCTACATCCTCAGGTGACGCTGCATAGGGCTCAAGCTGCTTCGCAAGCGGGGTTCCGACTCCGGCGACCCACTCCGCTTCTGTTGGCGCCAAGGTGCGGCCGTCGAAGGCGTGCTTCACGGAGGCCAGCAGTAACCCGATGGAGTCAATGAGCGTTCCATCCAGATCAAACAGAACTGCGAAAGGTCGGTGCTTCGTCATTTGTGCAAACTAAACTAACGCTCATCGCCGCCGGCTTGCGTGCTGCCTGCATCCTGCATGACACATCCTGCCACTACAGCGGCAGGTTAGTAAAGCCGGGAGCCGACAGCAAGCAAGCTGGCCGCCGCGTGCGTTGGTTTCCGTCTTTCTCTGCCGTTCTCCGCCGTCTCTATAGTTGTAATCCCCCCCTCCGACGCTAAGTTAAGAAGATGCTGACGAAGAGAAGAAGCACCCCCTCCACGTCACGTTCGGCGACCGGATTGCCACGCAACTCCTCGTTTTTCCGGCTGCTCGACGACGTCGGACCTGTGGACCAGGTCGGGGTTGAGGAACGCGCTGCGGGATTTACAACGCGCAGCATCAAGAAACAGGCGAAAATCTGGGGACTGAGAACGGCGGTCTCGATGATCGATCTCACGACCCTTGAAGGCAAAGACACGCCCGGCAAAGTGGCATCACTTTGTCAGAAAGCCCGGCATCCCAGCGCCGACCCCTCTGTGCCTCAGGTCGCTGCAGTTTGCATTTATCCGCCGCACGTCAAGTATGCGCGGAAGTGGCTGGGCGACACACCAATCAAAGTCGCTTCAGTAGCTACCGCATTTCCATCTGGCCAGGCGCCGCTCAAGACGCGCCTTGCTGAAGTCCGGCAGGCTGTCTCCGACGGCGCGGACGAAATAGACATGGTGATCAATCGCTCGGCGTTCCTCGCCGGCGAGATGGACGAAGTGCAGGACGAAATTTCCGCAGTCGTCGAAGCGTGCGGTGATTCCGCGCTCAAGGTGATCCTGGAAACGCACGAGCTCGAGAGCTACGACAACATCCGTGCGGCGTCATTCCTCGCCATGCGCGTCATTCGCGAAGGCGACTTCATCAAGACGAGCACAGGAAAAGCAGCCGGCGCCGCGACCCTCGCCAACACGCAGGTGATGCTCGAGGCAATTCGCGATCATTTCCTCGCCACGGGCCAGGCGATTGGAATGAAACCAGCCGGCGGCATCAAGAATTCCAAGATGGCGCTGCACTTTCTCGTCGCTGTAAAAGAAACCCTCGGCGATGCATGGCTGAACAATTCACGCTTCCGATTCGGCGCGAGCTCCCTGCTGAACGACCTGCTCCGCCAAATCGAGAAAGAAAAGACCGGCGCATATCAGGCCCCCTACTATTTCACTGACGCAACGGAGAGCTACTAAACAGTGCCCTCAGCCAAGGCTGTAAAGAAAAACGGATCGTCCGCAGTCGCTGCACGAACAAGCGTCGCGCGTCGCGGCACGATTCCGGAGCTCATATTCGGCGACCTGTGGGAGTTTGATCCCGCACCTGAAAGTGCGGACCCACGCATACAAAGCCGTTACGAGCTGTTCATCGGCGGCAAATTCGTAGCGCCAAAGTCGGGCAAGTACTTCGATTCGATAAACCCGGCGAACGAAAAGAAAATTGCAGAGATCGCACACGCGAATGCCGCCGATGTAGATGCCGCATATCAGGCTGCCCGCACGGCTTACGACAATGTCTGGGCAAAGATGTCCGGCAGGGAGCGCGGAAAGTACCTGTTCCGCATTGCGCGACTGGTTCAGGATCGGGCGCGGGAATTTGCCGTTGCCGAAACGATGGATGGCGGAAAGCCTATCAAGGAATCGCGCGACTTCGATCTTCCGATGGTCGCAGCACACTTCTTCTATCACGCCGGTTGGGCGGACAAAATTGAATACGCTATTCCCGGCCGTGAAGTGCAGCCGCTCGGCGTTGTCGGCCAGGTAATCCCCTGGAACTTCCCGCTGCTCATGCTCGCCTGGAAAATTGCGCCGGCGCTCGCAATGGGAAACACAGTCGTTCTCAAACCGGCGGAGACAACTTCAGTCACGGCGATGAAATTCGCTGAGATACTGCAGGAAGCCGAACTCCCGGATGGAGTGGTGAACTTCGTGACGGGATTCGGAGACACGGGCGCTGCGGTGATGGGACATCCGACTGCCTCCAAAATCGCGTTCACCGGCTCCACAGATGTTGGTAAGCGCATTATGCGTCAGGTCGCAGGAACCGACAAGAAAATGACGATGGAGCTGGGCGGGAAAGCTGCGAACATCGTCTTCGAAGATTCACCAATCGATGCGGCAGTAAATGGCGTCGTGAATGGAATCTTTTTCAATCAGGGTCATGTGTGCTGCGCTGGAAGTCGCCTGCTGCTCCAGGAATCGGTTGCTGAGCTTTTTGTTCGCAAGCTCAAGGATCGCATCAGTGTGCTGCGCGTTGGTAACCCGTTGGACAAGAACACCGACATCGGAGCAATCAATTCACGCGCGCAGCTGGATAAGATCACTGAGCTGGTAGAGTGCGGGGTCGAGGAAGGCGCGCAAATGTATCAGCCCGCGGCCTGCAAGCTTCCGACGAGCGGATTTTTCTTCAAACCGACGATCTTCACCAATGTGACACAGAGTCATCGCATTGCCCGTGAGGAAATCTTCGGACCTGTGCTCAGCATCCTCACTTTCCGCACGCTGGAAGAAGCAGTGGAGAAGGCCAACAATACCATGTATGGACTCTCGGCCGGCGTGTGGACCGACAAAGGCTCGCGCATTCTGAAAATGAGCACCGAGCTGAAGGCCGGCGTCGTTTGGGCGAACACATTCAACAAGTTCGATCCGTCTTCGCCATTTGGCGGCTACAAGGAATCAGGGTTCGGACGCGAAGGCGGACGACAGGGGCTGCTCGATTACGGGAAGATCGTATGACAGCGCGCCTGCCAATTGTAAAAACGCCCAAGGTCTACGTCGGGGGAGCGTTCATTCGCTCCGAGAGTGGCCGTACCTATCCAATCTATGAGCCCGCGACAAAAGGACCGGCCGAAAAATTTCTCGCCAATATTCCGCAATGCACGCGCAAGGATTTGCGCAATGCAGTTGAAGCGGCCGCGAAGGCCGGACCTGGCTGGGCGAAACGCACTCCATACAATCGCGGTCAGATCATATATCGACTCGGCGAAATGCTCGAGGCCCGCAGCGCTGAAATGTGCAATGCGATTGTTCGAACAACCGGAGAGTCCAAGGCAAACGCTGAGCGCGAAGTTTCGGCCACAGTTGACCGTCTCATTTACTACGCTGGCTGGGCCGACAAGTACGAACAGGTTCTCGGCAATACGAACGCTGTAGCCGGTCCCTTCTTCAACTTCACGGTTGTCGAGCCGATGGGGATCGTGGGAGTCATTGCAGAAGATCGGTTTTCTCTTCTCGGTCTTATCAGTCTCATCGCTCCCGCGATCGTGAGCGGCAACACGGTAGTCGCGCTTGCATCCCAGCAGGCGCCCTATCCATCTATTGTGCTGGGCGAGATGCTGGCCACGTCGGATCTTCCTGGAGGAGTGGTCAATATCCTGACAGGCTTCCGCGCAGAAATGGTCCCGACGTTTGCGACGCATACTCATCTGCGCGGCATTAGCGCCGTAGTGAATGCAGAAGACAAGAAGACGCTCGCGCTCGGTGCGGCCGACAGCATCAAACGTCTCAAGGCGAGGAATGCGGACGACATGGTGGACTGGCTTTCTGACAAGGCGCAGAGCGTTTATGACATACGTGACTTCTGCGAGTTCAAGACAACATGGCACCCGATCGGCGTTTAGCGCCGAAGCCCTACCAGAAGTACAAGTAGTTGAAAGCCGGACCGCTCACTGGGTTCGGCTTCAATTTTGTGGCGCTGGTTTGCTGCGGCCGCAATCTCGCGCACAAAGTCTTCGTCCGGGTGCCAGTGGGCCGACAGCTCCCGCATTCTCTTTTCAGTGGCAACGCTTTGAAACCCTGAGAGTGATTTGCGAGCCTGATCCAGTGAGACTGCCGCCCTGGCGCGCTGAGGGATTTTTATTCGATGTGACGCACGGCTGATTTGCCGGGCAATCTTGCGTCGCGCGGAAGATGCGGCGGGACTTACGTTCAGTCGCGCGGCGAGCAGCCGTTGGTCTGCCCATGCCTCAATACGCTCGGCGATTTCACGAACGAGTGATAAAGTGAGAGGCCGATCTTCCGAGCTGAGGAATTCTAAAGTCGAAACCAGGTCACGCGGGTCATCACTAATTCTCACGCCGGAGCCGCAAATCAGGTGCGCTCCGCTGTCGTCAGAATAAACGGCGACAAAACAGTCACTGGGTGATGCGGTGGCGGCAACCAACGGCAATGAATCCATCGTTTCCGCAGGGCCGGTGGTCCAGGATGCCAGTTGTTGGTGGAGAAGCTCATTTGCATCTGGAACCGAAAGTGAATCGCCCGGTATTGATTCGTCTCCAGCGCCAACACAGGCCTGCGTGAGTACTGACTTCTCGAGGAGTCGTTGTTCGATATGCAGCAGAGACTCCGTAATCACTGGAGTCCTGATCGTATGAATGAACACCCGGCTATGCGTGGAACCGGTCCGCGCTATTCGTCCGACTCGCTGTTCAATTCGCGCCGGAGTCCAGGGCATGTCGAGGTGTACGACGACGCCTGCATCCTGCAAATTGAGTCCTTCGCTGCACAGGTCGGTAGCAATCAGCATGGTGATCTGCTCGCGGGCTGGAGGCTCGGGGCTTCCAGTCCCGCGCGGTGCAAAACGGCTGATGACATCGTGCCGCGAAACACGTCCTGATGCTATCTCGCACCTGCCGGCGGTAACCAGCGCAATCTTCCCGTCGCGAGACATGAGTCGGTACAGAGCAGTGGCGGTCGAGGCGAACTGCGTGAATGCGACGATCTTCCGGTCTCCGTACGTTCGTCGCAAGTCTCGGAGATAGTCTGCCCGCCATAAATCGGTCGAGACGGATCGATCCAAAAAGTCGAGCAGCTCACGCGTTGCGATCTCATGCTCGACCACTGCCTTCCGCAAGGATACGCTCCCGCCCGCTGCAGCCAGTAATTCTGGAAACCCGAGCTGAACGTCGAGGTCGGCGGTGATCCATGACGCGATTTCTCTTCGTGTAGGGAAGGTGCCGCAGTCTAGGGCCGCTATGAGAGCGGTCGCCCGCGCAATTCTGGTCTTCAACCCCTCCCGGAGTGCTGCATCACTGGACGCCCACTGTCTGAGGAGCGTGAACTGGACGAGCGTTGGAGCTTCATCTCCATCCCGCGGTGGAACGGGAGGAGGCAACGCGATGAGCTTACGATGGACATCGTCTGATGCAGACGGACCGCTAATCTCGACGTGCACCCGGCCTGGAATTCCCCGGATCCCTGCGCGCCCACGACTCCGTCTTATCACGCAATGCGCGAGCTCGGCCGAGCTCAGGTCCGATGCGCTGCTGCCGAGAAAGAGCGAAAGAAGGGAAGTCAGATCCTTCGCCGTATTGTGCAATGGGGTCGCCGAGAGAAGAAGAACATCGGCTTGTGCGATGAATGCTGCAATGTTGCGAAATCGAACGGTGGCAGGATTGCGCAGGTGGTGCGCTTCGTCGATTACGACAAGCTGCGATGTGGACGCTGGCTGCGATGTTCGGCTGAATTGTTCGAGCGACATTACCTGGGCTGCCAGCTGGGATCGCAGCAGTGCACCCTTCCACATTGGAAGCAGAGCGGCCGGAGCAATCACAAGTGCAGACTCGAAGCGTCGCATTACCGCGGCGGCAGTAAAAGTTTTACCGAGTCCGACCTCATCGCATAGCAGGGCACCGCCATACTTCGCAATCGAGACAAGAATCCGGGTCACTCCATCGGCTTGGTGATCTCGAAGCTGAATGCTACCCAGCCGCTCATTGCGACGAGGCGATGGGAGGATGAACGCTGCAACCGCCGACTTTGCAGCGCGCACTGACACGATGCTCACTTGTGCGTCCAGGCCATCATGTCATGTACATCGTCTGGCGAAAGGCCAAATACCTTCAACGACTTGAGAAAGAGATCGTGAGGGTCAGGTGGGTCTCCCGCTGCCGAACGCGCATAAATATCCGCGAGGCTGCGTCTGTGCTTATTCCAGTCGCGTGGAACTGGCATCATCGCCATCGTCCATCCCAGATAGCGGTTGTATCCGCCCTGAGCTGGCTCCGCGATCAGTGACAACCACGCCGCGATGAGAGGACTATTGAGTAAGGTCGCGAGTGCCTGGCTATCTACTTCAGATTTGCACCGTACGACGTAACAGGTATTTAGTGGAACGGCCGGGTTACCTGCTGCAATTACTGCGGCCCTGGGAGATCGGCCGATATCCGACCATACCACACGATGTGTGCTGGAGTCAGCCGCCTCGGTACGAAACAGTTTCCACCACTGTTTGTCTCTTCTTGCATCGGCTCTTTGCAGCAGCGGTTTCTTCCACCTTTCAAGCCAGCATGCTGCAAGCGGTGGAAGATTCTGCAGCGGTTCCCCTCGTTCGCCATGTGTCCAGATGATCTTCTCGTCCGCCGCATTGAGTTTCCACGCTTCGATTGATTCTCCCTTGATGACAGGGCGTAGCAGCTCGGCTTCCACATCCCGACTCGTCACAATGAAGGCTTCGTTCAAACCCGTCTTCACGCCGAGAATCGGGCGTCCGAGCGCGCTCTCGGCGAGCGGAATTCCACGAGATGCAATCTTGTCGAACCCCGAGCGAACCTCTCCGGGAAGCAACATCCACGGACTGCCTGGTGACTGCTCGAGGGGCAGCATGTCGCTGCTCATTTTCCAATGAAGTACTTCCTCGCGCCTGTGAACTACTGCATTGAGCGCGGAATAGCCTGGTGCTGTCGATGCCTGTTCCTTGCGAGCGACAAGAAGTGAGGGATAGGTCGTAGCATCGAACATTGCTCGCGCTCCTGAGAAATCTTCAAGCAGCTCCATCGCACAGGTTCTCCTTACAAGTGCGCGAACGCTTCCGCCTGCGAGCGACTTCCAGAGCTTGGCCGGAAGCAGGAGCGCGATGCGGCCTCCATCGCGTGAGATCGCAATGGAGCGTTCAACGAAAAGAGCCGAAAGATCTATCTGGTGCGCGAAGCCACGCCCAGCTGCCGCCCTTTCAGCCCCGATGCTCCAGCCTCCCATCTTGAAGATCTCGAAGTGATTCCGCAGCGATGCCCTTGTCGTCTTGGCAATCTGGTGAAGGCGAACCCATGGCGGATTACCGATGACTATGTCAAAGCCGCCGTTTTCGAATACGTCACCGAAGTGGGTTTCAAACGCGAACGGAAGCGCGCCGCCATTCTTGATTGTTTCAGCGATCAGCCTCACTTCCGCTTTTCGAGTCCTCAGCAGTTTCAAGCTCGCGCTGTGCTGAGCCGAGGCTTGCCGTTCGCCAAATAGATTTGGAGAGCGTATCGCGGTTATCAAATCTTTTCGCTCCTCTGCTATCGAATCCAGCTCCATCTCGATCGATACGATTGCACTGCGGCGTTCAAGGCGTTCCAGTCTCCGGACAAGCAGCTTTTTTCGCGTCCCAACTGAATGGACATATCGAACCCTCGTTCGTTCGATTTCGCGTGATCTGGTGAAGCCTGGACGAGTTGCCCGTTGAGCCCCCAGCGAATCACCAACGCGAATGTTCCGGTCCAGGTTGGGTAGCGGAACTATCGTGGCTCCCTCCGTATGAATTACAACCGACAACCATAGGCGCAGCTCGCAGAGCCACACAGCCGTGGGATTGATGTCGACGCCGAAAATTGATTTGGCCAGCACATCGCGGCGGCGGTCGCTGATTGACCGACTGTCACCATGCTGTCCGCGAAGGTCGGCGAGTTTTTCAAGCAGATACACCAGGAAGGCGCCGGAACCACACGCCGGGTCGATGACACGTATCCGGTCGAGACTTCCGCCGCCGTGCGTATTTATCCAAGCTTCAACAGCGCAGTCCGACACACGCTGAACCAGTGCGTGAGGGGTGTAGTAAGCGCCGCTCGATTTTCTGGATTCACGCTGCATCAATGACTCGAATGCGCGCCCGAGGATCTCAGGGTCGATGGCTGAATCCGTCAGATCAACAGACTGCTCGAGCCCGCTGAAGCGGAATCGTGTCAGCAGGTCGCCGAACACCTGACCGATCGCATCGTCGGTGAATTCAAATGCTCGGCGCTGCTCCAGGCGGGTGCGGCCGAACAGTCCGCCATTGAGGAAGGGTACACGGCCAAAGGCGCGCGCCCGCGGTGCGCGCCTACCTTCCGGCGTGTTCAGCGTTCCAAAGAAAAGCGGGGTTAAAACTTTCTTGTGGTATGACCCACCCGAGGTCATGCACTGAATGAAAGTGTTCGAAAGAAAATCGTGGTCGCCATTGAGCCAGCCCTTTGTCTCCACGAACGAGAGGAAGAGCAGCCGTGACACGTACACCAGCGAAAGTTCATCGGCGTCCGGGCGCGGGACGGCAGGGGTCAGTGAGATGCTCAGTTCCTCGACTACTCGACGCAGCGCCCGGAAAAACTTTATCGTGAGAGCTTCGCGCCCGAGAATTTCGGTCCAGCGCAAATGTGTCAGCGAATCAGATGCGGATACCCCCGCCACCATCGCGCACATCGTTTGAGAGTCGCTTTCGGCAATGTGCTGAGGATCGGTGATCAGCGCACACACACGAATCCGGTTGCCGTCCAGGCACCATACAGAGATTCCAACATGGGAGTTTCCGTCTGTCGAAAGCACCAGCCAGAGAAGGTGCGGTACGCTCGCTGAAAGTCGCCTTGCAATGGCGGCAAGAGTTTCCCTGGGCGGATCCTGAGGACGGAGCTGCGCGATCAGGATGCGAAGGGTTCCGGCGCCTTCGCCTACCTGAAACCCGTCCGCAATGCCGGCGAGTCCAAGTTTGTCGCGGAGATCGGCGCCGACGGGAGTCGTACGTGTACTGCCGAACATCTTTGCGCAGAGAACGAGCCCCTCACTAGTCCGGGCTCCTTCAAGAAGTCGTCTTGCTTCCGCATCCGATAGCACTCGCGAACAATTGCGTTGCGCGGTTCAGGAGTGCGCATCGTTCGCGCTCGCGTGGAATCAGGAACGAATGGCTACTTCGCTTTTAGTACCTTGAACTTTGTCCAGATTAAAATGGTTGTGCAGTTCTCCAGGTACGCGTACTCCGCGGGAACGTCGAGGGGGTGATAAACCTCGATGGCAGCGATCCGCGCGGGGAGCACTGCTTCATCTACGTAGCCCGGACTGCTCATGATCCACTCGGTACCGTCGATAAACATTCTCAGACACGCCTGCTCGATTGTGCTTTTTGCATCTCGGGTGGATTTGATGAAGCCCCGGCCTTTTGCCGGATCTGGAGTGAGCCCGTAGACTCGGCCCAGGATTTCGGACAAACGCGGGTTTCGCGCCTTCTCGATGTCTGCGGCGAGCAAGAACGTCCCGAGCCCTACTTCTTTCCGGCGGGTGAATCCGACACGAGCCAGTCCTACATTTGCGCTGGCGAGCACGCGCACGTCCTCAAGCACGGGGACTGACTTTGACATTGTGTAGTCCACACGCGCTGTTCTTTTTGGGGTCACCAGGATCGGAAGTGCAACGGGAGCAAACCCTATTTTGCGCGCGACAAGTATCTGAGTGCCGGTGGGAATGTTGGTGACTGTGAACAGTCCGGTGGAATCAGTCATCGTAGAAAGATCGGTTCCTTCGACGCCGATGAACGCGCCGGGAACACCTTTTCCTGCACTGTCGGCGATTTTTCCGCCCACGGAGCTA
Organism: Gemmatimonadaceae bacterium; assembly: GCA_031365555.1. Taxonomy (GTDB): domain Bacteria; phylum Gemmatimonadota; class Gemmatimonadetes; order Gemmatimonadales; family Gemmatimonadaceae; genus UBA4720. The sequence goes on from JANLYJ010000436.1 coordinate 32,376, forward strand.
GATGCGCGGCTGTCTGCACTCCTGATTGCGATATCAGTCAGGGCAACCCGCGTACTTCCGATTTCAACTTCCATGTCCGGGGCATCGATCCCGCTGCGGGATGCATGCACTCTGACTGGAACATCGATTGGCAGAGCACATGCCTTGAAAATTCCCGCATCATCAGTCACGGCCACTACTGCGTGAGGAGTAAGCTCGAGCTTCTTCTTGCCTCTCACTTCATAGTCCGTCCATCGAAACGATACATGCGAACCGGAAACTGGAAGGCCTGAATCGGGGTCTATCACACGGCCTGTCATCAAACCGGTTGGCTTATCGTTCGGTCGCGCGTTGCACAGCTGCTGCAAAAGGGACCGTGCCGACGGAACTGCAAAGAGCATTATCCCTACGCTGTCTGAACCGAGGTTGAAGGGATAAGAGCCAATGGAAATTCCAAGAGTCTCGAGGAGGGGATGAAAAACACCGAGCTGTTTGGTTCCGGGAACAACACTGTCGAAGCGAAACCGGCCAAGTGAATCAGTCAGCGCGACAGCAGCTGTCCCGGTGATCGTGATTTCGGCGCCGGCGAGCCACCCTCCATGCAAGCTGTCGACAACAGCGCCTGCGACACTCCCGGTGTTCTGGGCCACAGAATCCGCAGGGTATGCGAACAGGGAGAAGGCGAGTAACGCAATGACCGGCTTCATTACCTGATATTCTCAGGTCGCGTCGGAGCAGACGCAAGTTTTATATAAAGGAGGCTTCTTGCCGACGCCTGAGGTGTGTCCTCCCCGCACTCAGGGCCAGGCCACCGGGTACTCGGTCCGCCTGAGCCGGTCAGAAGAAGCGACGCATGTGCCATATTTCGTCTGTCTCATGAACCACTGCGAATAAACTCTACTCATGACAATATCGAGCTACACAGCTGTATGGCCGGCTCCAGTAACGCGTGATTCGCATGTTGCTCTTGTTTCGCCGTCTGGTCCCGTTCGCACCAGGGACGACATTGGTCTGGCCGAGCAAAACGCGCGCGAAATTGGATGGCAGCCAGTCGCCGCAGCAAACGTCGCCAGAAAGTCCGCCTATCTGGCCGGCGACGACGCACAGCGTGCCATGGATCTGAATACTGCATTTCGTGATGACACCATCGCCGCCCTGTGGTGCGTGCGCGGGGGTTACGGCGCAATGCGCATCCTCGATGATCTCGATTTCAATGCCTTCATCCGCAAGCCGAAGGCACTTATCGGATACTCGGACATCACCGCACTTCACGCAGCGATTGCTTCCAAGTGCGAAGTTGTCAGCTTCCATGGACCGACCGCCCGCGGGAAGCATTCGGACTTCTCGCGCGACTCGTTCGTGAGTGCGATCGTGAGGCAGGAGAATTCATGCGGGGTCTGGCCCGCGGCGCGCACGGTGCGTACGGGCTCCGTCAGGGGAAGACTTGCCGGCGGAAACCTCTCGCTTGTTGCATCCCTGGTCGGGACGGATTACGAGATCGATTTGACCGACTCGATTCTTGTTGTCGAAGACATCAATGAGGCGGTGTACCGGGTGGACAGGATGATGCACCAGCTCCTGCTGTCCGGGTCTCTAGATAACTGCGCTGGAATTGCTGCCGGTGATTTTACGCTTCCGGCGGACGATACGGATGCAGTCGACCGGTCTGTTGACGATGTGTTTGGTGAAATTGCAGAGCGGCTCGGAATTCCGTGCGTTACAGGACTTCCGTTCGGCCACATAGAAGACCAGTGGACTATTCCGCTTGGAGCCGCGGCGGACCTCGACACTGAAACGAAGCGACTCGACATAATCACGCCCAACAAACCGACATCATGACTTTCAAGACCGGCGCCGACCTCGTCGATGAGGCGCGGCAGCGCATCCAGGAAATCTCGCCCAAGGAAACCAGGGCCCTGCACACGAACAAGGACGATGTCGTTTTTCTGGACGTTCGGGAGCCCAATGAATGGAACCTCGGCCGTATTCCAGGAGCAGTTCATCTTCCGCGAGGCAATCTGGAGAGCAAGGTCGAAGGGGTGATAGACAGGGCGCAGCGAGTGATTGTTTACTGCGCACGGGCAAATCGTTCGGCACTTGCCGCTGATACGATGCAACAGATGGGATACGGAAACGTTGCATCCATGAGCGAAGGTTTCGGCGGTTGGATTGCAGCCGGCGGAGATGTAGAGGAATGATCCGCGAAGATTCGTTTACACTGCATCGTCCCGGTGGACTCACCATTCGAGGGGAGACATTCGCGGAGGACGAGAGAGCCAAACGCACTGTCGTCATCTGTCACGGTTTCAAGGGATTTGCGCATTGGGGCTTTTTCCCTCACCTCGCGCGTGCGGTAGCATCCGCCGGAATGCGCGCAATCACCTTCGATTTTTCCGGGAGTGGCATTGGCGATGACCGGGAATCGTTCGTTGACCCTGACGCATTTGCAAAGAACACTTTCACTCAGGAGCTGGCTGACCTCGATGCGGTAATCAGGGAGGCCAGGCGGCGTGAGTGGATCACGCAGCCCTATGGACTGCTCGGGCATTCGCGAGGAGGCGGTGTAGCGATTCTTCACGCTGCCGCGAATGAGGATGTAAAAGCGCTCGCAACGTGGGCTGCTATTTCCTACGTGGCGCGCTGGACGCCGAGCGATGTCATTACGTGGAGAGAACGCGGCTTCGTTGACATATTGAATGCACGCACCGGGCTGGTAATGAAGCTGGGAACTTCGCTGCTCGACGATGTTGAAACGCACGCGGGCTCGACCCTCGACATTGCGGCGTCTGCCTCCACGATCCGGGCGCCATGGCTGATCTTGCATGGTGATCAGGATGAAACCGTGCCTCGTACGGAGGCTGACCGGCTGCACGAGCTGTCGCGCGGAAGCAGCACGCTTCGGATCATTCCGGGAAACCATGGCTTCGGTGCGAAGCATCCCTTTGAGGAAGTACCGGAAAGCCTTGAGACTGCAATTCGAGTAACACTCGAGTTCTTCGAGCAACATCTCGACTGACGTGTCGGAGCCGCTCGATCATCCGCTGATTGCGCATGTACGCGAGCGACTTGCGGCACACGTTCCAGTGGAAGACAGAACAAGGGAGGCGCGCCCGGCCGCTGTCGCTATCGTACTTCGGCCCCGCGAGAGCGACGTAGACATTCTCTTCATCAAGAGGGCGGAGTACGCGCTGGATCCGTGGAGCGGACAGGTTGCGTTCCCAGGCGGACGTCAGGAGTCTGCCGACCAGGACTTGCTGGAGACGGCGCTCCGTGAAACCAGGGAAGAGATAGGCGTCGACCTTCACGGCCGGTTCGAGCTGCTGGGCCGACTCGACGACCTACATTCGAAGACGGTGATGCTTCCCAACGTATTTGTCCGCCCCTTCGTGCTTGCAGTCGCGGAACTGGAAGGTTTCCAGCTAAGCTCCGAGGTGGCTAAAGCCTTTTGGGTGCCAATTTCCTATTTGATGGCGCCGTCGAACTGGCAGCAGACTCAGGTTAGAGCGAGGGGCCTGTACTTCGACGTTCACGCCTGTGAATTCGCGGGGCAAACCATCTGGGGAATGACGGAAAGGATCCTCACCCAGCTGCTTGGAATAGCCTCCGCGGGCCGTTAGCAGGCTCCGCAGTCACATAAAGATGATAAAGGGCTTATTCTAGGCAAGCCCTTGCATAGAAATTAGGATAACCTAAATTCTTGTTGAGCAAAAACATATCTTTAGCACGAAACGACTGTGAATTTCCTGAAACGTCCAGAAACTGAACTATCTATCCCGCCAGGGGCCGAGCCGGGCTGGCGCAGAGCCCGACTAACCCCGTCGCTCGCCGAAGTGTATCGAACGGTTCCGGTGACCGGTAAAACGTGGTGGCGAAAAGTGCTCGCCTTTGCCGGTCCGGGTTACCTCGTTGCAGTCGGCTACATGGATCCGGGCAACTGGGCCACCGATCTCGCAGGTGGATCACAGTTCGGCTACACGCTGCTGACCGTGATTCTCATGTCCAACCTGATGGCCATTCTCCTTCAGGGTCTCTCGTCCAAACTCGGCATCGTCACCGGCCGCGATCTCGCGCAGGCATGTCGCGATCACTACTCTAGGCCTGTTTCGTTCGCACTCTGGATATTGTGCGAGCTTGCGATCGCCGCCTGTGATCTTGCCGAAGTCATCGGGTCGGCCATCGCGCTGAACCTCTTGTTTGGAATGCCACTGCCGATCGGTATTGGCGTAACTGCGCTTGATGTCCTGCTCGTGCTCTACCTGCAGAACAAGGGATTTCGTCTTCTTGAAGCACTTGTGATTGCGCTGGTTGCAACGGTGGGCGCGTGTTTCCTTTTCGAAATCATTCTGTCCCAACCGCCTCTCGGCGATGTTCTGCGCGGGTTCATTCCGTCGCGCGAGGTCGTGACAAACTCGTCCATGCTCTACGTAGCCGTCGGCATTCTGGGCGCTACTGTGATGCCGCACAACCTGTATCTGCACTCCTCAATCGTTCAGACCCGCAAATATGAGGAAACCACCGAAGGCAAGAAGGAAGCAGTCAAGTTTGCTTTCATCGACTCCACGCTTGCGCTCTCTATCGCGCTGTTCATCAACGCGGCAATCCTGATTATTGCAGCCGCTACATTCCACACAAGTGGCCACAATGAAGTAGCGGAAATCCAGGACGCGTACAAACTCCTCACCCCTTTGCTTGGCGCTGGCGCCAGTACTGTGTTTGCACTCGCACTGCTCGCGTCAGGCCAGAACTCGACCCTGACCGGTACACTCGCCGGCCAGATCGTGATGGAAGGATTTCTCAATCTGCGACTGCGTCCCTGGCTACGGCGCCTGATTACGCGGTCGATTGCAATCGTTCCCGCGGCCATAGTCGCCGTTCTTTATGGTGAGAGCGGAACGGCAAAGCTGCTCATCCTGAGCCAGGTCATCCTTAGCATGCAGCTCTCCTTCGCAGTCTTCCCACTCGTCAAATTCACTTCGGATAAAACGAAAATGGGCCAGTTCGTGAATGCCGCCTGGCTCAAGTCACTTGCTTATCTTGTTGCGTTCGTAATTGCCAGTCTCAACATTTGGCTTCTCATTCAGATATTTCGCGGGAGCACCGGCTGATGTACAATCGCATCCTGGTTACGCTCGAAAATTCTTCGTACGATGACGTGATTGTCGGGCACGTGCGTAAGCTTGCGAAGCTGTGTGGCTCCTCCCTGGTCCTCATTCATGTGGCAGACGGGTGGGCAGCGCGAAATACTACCCAGCTGAAGCTTCGCGAATCCGAAGAAATGCAGCAGGACCGGGCATATCTCGAGAAAATCGCCGCGTCCCTCGAGAGTGACGGGATCGATACGGAGCCGCTTCTTGCAAGCGGGGACCCTGCGGATGAAATCTCGGCAGCTGCCGATCGCGAAGGCTGTGACCTGATCGCGATGACGACACACGGTCACAAGTTTTTGAATGACATGCTCCGCGGCAGTGTCGCCAACAAGGTGCGGCACAACTCGCTAGTACCGGTTCTCCTCGTGCGCGGCGCCGCTCGAGAGAAGCAAACGTGAACGCAGCACGCCGTGTAGAGCCGCTTACCGGTCCGGTCGAAGATTACCTGAAGGCCATCTATGAGCTCGAGCGCGGTTCGGCTGTAGCCAACACATCAGAAATTGCGCAGAGGCTCGAGATTGCACCGGCCTCGGTGAGTGGAATGATCAAGCGCCTATCCGACCAGGGACTGCTCGCATACGAGCCGTATAAAGGTGTCCGCCTCACCGGTGAAGGTCGCCGTGCTGCGCTGCGCACTCTAAGAAGGCATCGCGTTATCGAGGCTTATTTATCGATAGCGCTCGGCTATGCCTGGGATCGGGTTCACGACGAGGCCGAACAGCTGGAACATGCAGCTTCTGATGAGCTCATCGACCGCATGGCGCTCGCCATTGGGGAACCACTTGTCGATCCGCATGGAGCTCCGATTCCCAGCAGGGAAGGAACTATTGACGAGCGCGAATATCATTCACTCGCCGACGTTGCGGCGGGATATTCCGCGCGCGTCGTTCGTGTAAGCGACGACGATCCGCGGATGCTGCGCTACCTGGCCGAGCTTTCAATAATTCCAGGCGCCGAGGTTACCCTGGTGTCGCGCGAACCGTTCGGCGGTCCTATCACGGTTTCGATTTCAGAGGTTGAGACTGTCATCGGACCTTCACTGGCAGCTCAAGTCCTCGTCGAACCGCTGCCACATGCTGACCAGCCTGCCTACTGATCCTCTGTAGGCTTTAAACCAGGCTTTAGTGTTTAACCGCCCAACTTGACACTGCACGTGTTAGGTGCGCTTCATTCAGTCAATGTCGAGCATCAGAATTGGTACTCAGGGATGGAATTACGATGCGTGGAGGGGACCGCTTTATCCGGAAGGAACTCGGCCTACGAATTTCCTTTCTGTTTATTCGCGCGCGTTCGACACCGTCGAAGTTGACTCCACGTTCTATGCAATTCCTGCTGCAACGACGATTCGTGGATGGTACGACAAGACGCCAGCCAATTTCATTTTTGCGCTGAAGCTCCCTCAGGAGATTACGCACCAGCAGCGCCTGCGGGATGTTACCGGGACAACTGAAGAATTTTTCGATCGCGTGCGTGAGCTCGGTATTAAGCTCGGCCCTATACTCGTCCAGCTCGGCCCCGATTTTGAGCCCGCCGAGCTGCCCGCTCTGGTGAATTTTTTGGGCAGGTTGCCTGCAGACATCAAGGTTGCAGTCGAGTTCAGGCACCGGGGTTGGATCAGCGATGGTGTGCTTGCCCTTTTGCGCGAGAGAAATGTCGCGCTCGCGCTTATCGATGGCCGTTGGATTCCACGGAAGGCGATGCTGGCTCTTGCGAAGCGTCCCACTGCCGACTTCGCATACATTAGATGGATGGGTCCAAACCGGGATATCGTCGATTACTCACGCGTTCAAGTTGATCGCACCCGAGAGCTGGAGCAGTGGGGTGCTGCAATCGAAGATCTGCGTAACAATGGAGTGACGGAAATTTTCGGGTATGTTGCCAATCATTTCTCAGGACACAGTCCGGCAACTGCACGAGACATCCAGTCGCTGCTCGGGCAGACCTCCGTTTCGCCCGATGCCCTCGGCGATCAGCTCGCTTTTTTTTAGTCGTGCGTCCAAGAACGCTGGTACTTGTTGCAACCAGCATTGTGTTCGCCGCCGCATGCACCTGGCTCGGCTTCTGGCAGATCCGCCGGCTGCACGAGAAGCAGAAATACAACGAGACGATTGCATCGCGACGCTTTCTTCAGGCAATCCCGTTTGATTCCATTTCTGCAGACACGTCCGAGTCGAAATTCAGGCGGGTGAAGATCCATGGTAGATATGATTATTCACACCAGATCCTCTGGACGCTTCGAGGCCGCGATGGCTCTCCGGGGGTGAACATCCTGACTCCACTCAGGCGAGCAGGTACAGACACGGCAGTACTGATCAACCGGGGGTGGGTGTATTCCCCCGATGCTACACACGCGGACGTCGCGCGATGGAAAGAGCCCGACTCGCTTAGTGGTGAAGCGTACATACTGCCACTGCACTCCAGCACGGCACGCGATTCAGGTACAGCAGCAGGTCGGTCGTTCCGCAATCTCGATTTGCCCGTCCTCCGCCGGTCCTTCCCATACCCGATCGCGCCGGTATTTGCAGTTCTGGCCAGCGCTCCGGTCGATTCCGCGAATACGCCTCCACGCGTGACGCTGATCCCTCTGGATGAAGGGTCACACCGCAGTTATGCGTTTCAGTGGTTTTCGTTCGCGGCGATCTCTATTATTGGTGCAGTCATATTCACCCGGAAAACATGAGCGATAGAAGTCACGAGCTGGCCACCGAAGTCGAAGCGCGTGACGTTGCAGAAGCAGCGCGCGAAACCGAATGGGAACATCCAAGTTTCGTCGCCGAGCTGTTTCTGGGACGTTTTCGTCCGGAGCTCATTCATCCA
>JANLYJ010000450.1:0-7231 GCA_031365555.1 Gemmatimonadaceae bacterium
GCCATTTACGTCACCCCCGACAACAGGCGTAAATGATGCGCCCGAGGTGAGACGGCCAACCGCACTGAGTTCGAACGCGGGTTTAATCGGCCATGTTACGGTGGTAAGGAAAGAATGGCGCCGTTCCAGGTCACTGGTTCCCCACTCCGCTGCGTTCGGGTTTCCCGAAGTTGAAGCGCCGCCGCCAAACCCACCCGCCGAGAGTCCCTGCACCTGATCGCGCGAGCGCGAAAGAGTATAGGACATGTTCAAGAGGATTCCCCGGCCTGTAGCTCCGTTGAAACCAATCGTTAGCTGTTTTGTATCGGAGCTGAGACGGGACATTATTTCGCTGACAGTTCCGTACTCGGGATGCAGGCGCGAGCCGGTAAGCGAAACTACTCCTGTGCCCGGTACGATAGCGCTTTTCGGGGCGTAAACGGGGCGATTCGCTTCGGCTGCAAGCCGGAACTCGGGTACTGTATCGAGGTTGATATCTGTGGAGCCTGTCTGTGCAACACCACGGGCATACGATGCGTCAACCGACAGCGAATACCGGTCTACCATTCTGCGCGTTAGTCCGACCGAGCTCCGCCATGCACGCGGCGCTGTGAAGGATGGATCAAACACGCTGACGTTGCGGCGCTGATTTCCGAACACGCTGCTTGTGCCGTTGCATGCTGTTGGAATTGACTGCGGGTTCGTGACGTAAGCATTCCAGTCCGGCACGGGTACAGTGTTCCCGACGCAGAATATCTGCGACTGTCCGGAAGCGAGTCCTGTTGCATCAGATGCAGCGCCGAAAAGCTGCGCCGGTGCGCGACCGCGGAACTCGCCAAATCCTCCACGAATCGTAGCGAGTGCCGGACCGTCAGCCTCACGCCTCAGGAAGTAAGTGAATCCGACGCGAGGACTCAAATGCACCTCACCGGGGAAACGATTGGTCTTCAATCCAAAGAGAGATTCCACTTCAGGATTGAGTGCGGGCTCGTTTCCGAACTTGGTGCCCTCGAGCCTGAATCCGTATGTGAGCTGCAGATTGGCTGACTTCCGCCACGAATCACCGAGGTACAGCGCGGCATTCACTGTCTTGGCCTCGCGGTCACGCGCGAAGAGCGTGCGCGTGAATGCCGATGGTCTGGCTGCTTCAAAATCTGCGAGCGAATTGAAAGTAAAAGTGCCGAGACCATTTGGAATCACGCCCGAAAACGAGCGCTCCTCGTTGAGGAGCGTCCCGAGCTTGAATCTGTGTCCGCCCGTAGTCGTCAGCCGGGAGATTTCGTCACTGAATTCGGTGTAACGCGTGCGTGCGTTCTGCGGAAGGCCAGTATTACCGCCGAACTGCAGCGTCGAAACACCCAGACTTCCATCGGTTAGCACGGATGACACGACAACTCTTCCCCCTGGCGCTGCCAGATATGGAGCGCTGCTGCGACTGGAAACGGATTCGTAGCCACGGAGCACGTTGATGTACATGCGCCAGTTTGAGGTCAGCGTGACCATTCCTCCACCACCCGAATTGCGCGCATTTCCGCCACTGTGTGGAACCGAAAGGGCCGAAATTCTGCTGGCGTCCTGCACATTTCCGCGCCAGTCGCCACGCACCATGATCGTGTTGGATTCACCAAGGTGATAATCAAAGCGCACGAGTGCGGATGCATTGTCGCCAACACGTTCATCGGGAATGAATGCCTGCGTCGGCGTAAGCCCGTAGGTGTTGAGGAGCGAAATGAACCGGTTTACCGAGTCACTGTTGGTTCCCAGTCGCTGCAGGGAAAGCGGATCAGCAGCAAGCAGCGACTGCAGCGGATCAGTCCTGCGATTCAGCTGCAAAGACGCGAAGGTAAAGAATTTATTCTTGATGATGGGGCCGCCGACGCCGGCGCTGAGCTGAGTCTGCGTATATCTCGGCGAAAATCCGCCTTCTGTGTCGTCGGCGAACTCGAGGTTCGGATCGCGGCGGGAAAGGTTTACAGCGCCCTGGAAATTGTTCGACCCGCCACGAGTCGTCGTTGCAATCTGTCCGCCGGTGAACTGTCCGCGGCTCACATCATAGGTCGCAGTTACAACGCGCGTGTTGCGAACACCTTCCTGCGGAACGGAGCCTGAGCCGAAGCTCAGTCCGTCGAGTGTAATGCTGTTCTGACTGGCGGGCTGACCGGCCACTGAGAATGAAGCGGTAGTCGTGTCCGAACCGGTGACAGCGATGACTCCCGGTGTCAGCGCCGCAAGATTATTCAGGTCGCTCTGATCCACCGGCAGGCGGTTCACGATCAATGGCGAAAGATTTCTCTCCTGGTTTCCCGCCTCGGGCCGCTGATTCTGGCCTGGTCTCGCCTGCGTGCTCCTCACAGTTACTGCCGAAAGCACAGTTGCGAACCTGCCGAGACGAACGTTTCCCACGAAGCGATCTTCATCTGCCTGACGAGTGAGACTGATCGCTTGCGGAGTGAATCCAATCGCAGCAACGGTGACGCGGTAGTTCCCGCCGCCATCCGGAAATACGATCGTGTATCTGCCGTCAGCACCAGTTGTTCTTGTGCGAGCAGTTCCAGACTCCACCGATGTCGCTTCGATTCGCGCCCCGCTGACCGGCAGACTGTCAGGGCCGAGCACCTGCCCCATGATGATGTCTGTCGTTGAACCAACCTGAGCCCGCATGGCGGACGGGGAAATCAGCGCGGCAGTGAGCAGCGCGAAAATTGAAAGAAACCTGAACTTCATTTGTGCTCCGGAGACGTCATGCTCAGTACGATGTGAGGCATTCATTAGTGGAAATAGCGGTGCCGCGGGTCTGAATTGAGTACGCACTGGAACGGCTCTTTGCTGCACGATTTCGCACCTGATCCCTTCCATTTGATGACCGGGAAAGGCCGGTGTCCTGCCAGACTCGGGGATGCTTGCTGCAGTCCGCTCAGCTGCGTTGGTGGGGATCGACGCGTACGACGTCACCGTAGAGGTGGACGCTACAGCGGGTCTCCCGCAATGGACCGTAGTCGGGATGCCTGCCGGTTCGGTGAAGGAGTCGCGGGAGCGGGTAGGATCGGCGCTGGCTAACTCGGGTTTCGCGGTCCCGCCGAGAAAGCTGACGATCAACCTCGCTCCGGCGGACGTGAAAAAGGAAGGCACCGCGTTCGACCTGCCGATCGCGATCGCTATTCTCATCGCAACGGGCCAGCTTACCGCCGAAAGTGTCGAGAGGTTTCTGTTTGTTGGAGAACTCGGACTGGACGGATCGCTGCGCTCGATCCGCGGATCCCTTTGCATAGCGAGGCATGCTGCTCGGGTGCGCGGCTTAACCCTCGTCGCACCGGCCGCCAATCATCATGAGGCCAGCCGCGTGACCGCTCTCAAGGTTGCGGCCGCTTCCGATCTGGCGACGCTGGTGCATCAACTGCGGGCGCAGACCGTTTCAATTCCTGCGCGAACTTCTGCACTTCCTCAGGCGTTCGACCCGGATCTCGATTTCGCTGACGTTGTGGGCCAGGCGAGTGCGAAGAGAGCTCTTGAAGTCGCTGCGGCCGGTGGGCACAACGTGATCATGGTTGGTCCACCAGGCGCAGGCAAGACAATGCTTGCCCGTCGTCTGCCGTCTATTCTGCCGGCACTCAACGAAGAGGAAGCTCTCGAGGTAATTGCGATTCACTCCGTGGCAGGAATGCTGTCAGCGAATGACGCGCTCGCCGACCTGCGCCCATTTCGCGCGCCTCACCATTCCATTTCCGGTGCAGGTCTGGTGGGTGGCGGCAGCCATCCACGCCCGGGCGAGGTAAGTCTTGCCCACAACGGAATTCTTTTTCTCGACGAGATGCTCGAGTTTCCACGCTCGGTTCTGGAAAGCATGCGCCAGCCAATGGAAGATGCGCGGGTTGTGATATCGCGTGCGGCGACCAGCGTTACATACCCGGCCCGGTTCACACTCATCGGCGCCACGAACCCATGTCCCTGCGGGCAGGCAGGAAATACGAATGGCACGTGCAGCTGTTCGGCGGCAGATCTGGCTCGATACAGTGCGAGGATATCGGGTCCGCTTGCCGACCGTATCGACATGCATGTGACGATTGGCGCGGTATCGCTCCGGCACCTGAGTGGAGGTGTGAAAGCAGAGAGCTCCGCCTCGGTGCGAACACGAGTAGAGCGGGCACGAGCTGCCCAGCATACGCGACTGCGGAGACATTCAGTCAACTGTAACGCTCATGTGTCCGGACTTTGGCTCGATCGCAACACGCCGGTCGAGAAGAGCGCGCGCGCACTTCTGCAAAGTGCATCGGAGCGGCTGGCACTCTCAGCCCGCGGATACCATCGCGTGCTCAAGGTTGCGCGTACAATCGCAGACATCGATGGCGAAGAGTCCATCCTTCCACCACACGTCGCAGAAGCTCTGCGCTACAGGCCCACTAAAAACGACGCGACATAGGGCAAAAAGAAAACGGAGCGTCTTTCGACGCTCCGTTCCTTTTGCTGCTTGAAGCTTTTGTTACTCGTCCATTCCCGGGCCACCGACCGTGATGACAAAGTCATCGCGACGGTTCTGCTGCCAGCAGGTTTCATCATGATCCTGGCAAACCGGGCGCTCCTCACCATAGCTGACGATGTCGATACGGCCGGCATCTACACCATGGTCAATGAGCCACTGCCTCGCAGACTGCGCACGGCGCTGTCCAAGGGCAATGTTGTATTCGTCAGATCCACGCTCATCTGCATTGCCTTCGATGCGGATACGCATTCCAGGGTTCGCGGTGATGATCGTGAGGTTGTTCTGCAGAGTTGCCTCAGCATCCGGGCGAATCGTCGACTTGTCGTAGTCGAAGTAGATCGGACGCAGCGACGGGGCTACGCAGTTTGCATCGGACGCCATGAGCGCCGAATTCCACTGGCACATTGCAGGTGCTGGCGGTACGCAGCGCGCATCAGAGGCCGGAATGTTACCCATGCCCATGTACGAGCACATCGTGACCGGAGCAACGCAGCTCGGCGAAGTGTTCGAGATCGAAGAGTTGTACTGGCAGGGCACGAAGCAGCCAGCATCAGCTGCCGTCATGCTTTCCTTGCCTGCGACCGAGCACATTGCAATCGTCGGTGCACCACCAAGCAAGAGACTCAGGCCGGCGCGTGCGTGGAGATTGAGGTTTGCATCGGGCTTGTGATTCGGCATGTAGTCGGCAATGCCGTCAATGCGGAGCGCAACACGATTCCCGATTCCAAAGCGAAGTCCAACATCGGCTGATGCGCCGTAGTTGTATGTGTAATCCTGATTCGCCGTGACCGCGCCGCCTACAAACCTGTAGTTAGTGCGTGTTGGACCCGCGCCGATGATGAACTGGCTCGCTCCCATGGGGACATTGTAGAGGAGACGCAGGGCAAAGGCATGTGCGTTGACTTCGGCCGGACGTTTCGGCGCATTGAACGCCGTTACGGGCGCGTCGTTGTCCTGCGGCGAATAGTAACCATCGCCTTCCAGCTCCCACGCCGGATTCGAAAGAAACACACCTACGCGTCCGCCATAACCGATTCCATCCTTCGGGATCGCATTGGCGCGGCCTGCGTTGTCGTCAAACATCGAATACTGACCGAATGCACCGACTTCGACAGTGCCCGGGAGCGGCGACGTGAGCTCGCTGTTCCACCAGACGATCGGGCCATAGTTGGACCCCATCAGCGAACTGCCACCCATCATGGAAGAAAGATCGGGCGCGAGCTGAACTCCTGCCTGAACTCCGAGATCGAGCTTGGAAGGACTGGCGGGCATGTAGTTGGCGAGTCCGTCGATGCGAACTGCGAATCCACCCATGCCGATGTTGACACCTGCGAGTCCATTTACACCAAAGCGATAAGCGCCTGGTGAATTGTCACTTGGTCCGCGGAAATTCTCCATTACTCCGCCGCCGCCAATATGAAACGAAGGAACTCCGCCGGCCGGAAAGCTGTACACGAGTCTCGCTGCGATCGCGCTGGCCAATACATCTCCGCCAGCCGCACCGCCGCCGAGACAGGGACATACGCCCATGAATCGCGTGCCCGCTTTCGCGCTTGCACGCGTAAAGCTTCCATCTGCTTCGAGATTCCACTGTGGCGCAATGAATGCACCGAGACGTCCGCCATAACCGATGCTGTTGCCGAACCCGGTATCGAGTCCCCACGAGCTGTCATAGCGCGAATACTGTCCGAATCCGCCAACCAGCAATGTTCCTGGCGACTGAGCGGCCGCCGTTCCGCTGACAAGTAGCGCGGCCATCGCGCCGACGGTCCAACGACTTGCGAATAACATAGAATTTTTCCTTCCTGAAGGATAAAGGCTCGATCGAGCCCAGAGTGCTCTCGTTCTTTTGTCGCGCACTATCAGTGCGGGTGCACTATGCGTGCCCCTGAACACTAATCCCGGATAGTGATAACAGGTAACCGATCCTGTATGTGCAACTCCGAACAGATGCTATATGTGCAACATCGAACAGATAGTGTGTGCAATTCATTACAGACACACCGATTGCTCGTGTCACGGCTGTACTATTGCAGTGCGTAAGTGTGCAAGTCGGAGTGTGAAATCAAAAAGCCGGATGAAATCGAATCGTACACGGACAAGATGGATGTTGTACGAATCGGTAGCACAAACCTTTTCGGCACGTGCATCTGGAGATCGTTTACGGGATTGCTTGTGCTCGCCAAATCAAGAATAGGACCCAGTGGGTCCGTCCATCGCGACAGGAGCAGCGGAGACTTCCGCTTCCCCATCGTGCTTACACGCAACAATCTAGGGGGAGTTTAATGCACAATTTCAGAAGTCTCCGAGTTCTTCGAGCGCTGTCGCTCACGTTAGGGATCGCTTTTGCCGGACTGTTCGCTGCGTCCTGCACAGACACCACCGACCCGGGCGTTCTTAAAACGCTTGTGATTTCGCCAAACCCGGCGACGGTTGCCGCGGGTGGAACAGTTCAGTTCACTGCAGTTGGAACTGACTTCACCGGCGCGAGCGTTACGCCTACAGCAGGCGCAATCGTTTGGTCAGTCGCTTCAGGCGGCGGCACAATCAATTCAAGCACCGGACTCTTCACTGCGTCAACGACTCCGGGCACTTATTCCAGTACAATAGTTGCGACATGCCGCGGAATCGCTACTAGCGCAACGGTCATCGTTACGGCCGGACCACTGGCATCGATTACCGTAACGCCGAACCCCGTCACACTGCCAATCAATGGAACGCAGCAGTACACCGCTGTGGGCAGAGACGCATTTGGAAACGTTGTCGCGATTACGC
>JANLYJ010000453.1:0-6431 GCA_031365555.1 Gemmatimonadaceae bacterium
TTGGGCATCACGTGTTCCAGCTGGGCTCGGACGCACAAACAGACATCCTCATGGAGCGGTTACTGACACAATGAAATCACAAGATCGAGAGAAACTCATCCACACGCTTATGGAGCGGTTCGAAAAGAACATGCACCGGCACAAAGGCGTCGCGTGGGCGAAGGTCCAGGCGAAACTCGAGGCAAATCCAAATGCACTCGAGACTCTCCTTCAGATGGAAGCCACCGGAGGAGAGCCGGATGTGATTGCCCAGGACAAGAAGACTTTTACTTTTTGCGACTGCTCGCCACAGAGCCCAGCCGGTCGCAGGAGCGTGTGCTACGACCGCAAAGCGCTCGACTCTCGAAAGGAACACAAGCCAAAAAACAACGCAGTCGAAATGGCGACAAAAATGGGAATTGAGTTGCTTACCGAGGAAGAGTATCGGGAGCTGCAGACGCTCGAAGAGTTTGACACCAAGACGTCCAGCTGGGTGAGGACTCCAGACAAAGTTCGCTCTTTAGGTGGAGCACTCTTTTGCGATCGACGTTTCGATACTGTGTTCGTATACCACAACGGCGCAGAGTCCTACTACGCTGGAAGAGGATTTCGCGGGTTGCTTCGGATTTGAAATCGACGCGCGAATTCGTCGCCGTAGCATTTCTTCTGATCGGCGCAATTCTGCAAGCGTGCGCATTGCCGCAGGCTGCTCCGCCCATATCACCTGTACTCAGCTCTGCACCATGGAGTGAGAGCGCGCTTGCGCGGACAGAAGTTTCCCCGGTGTACCTGTCGCAATGGAGTGTCGCACAGAATCGCGCAACGTGTGGACTGTTCGCATTAGCCAAACTCGGTAAAGGAGCCGGCGCCGTACCACGCGCCGCAACATTTTCCGGCGGCTGGGCAGTTGCCTACGACCTTCCACAGAAACGCAGTGCCTTTGGAATTGCCGGAACTGGCAGTTTGGCCACCGACCCGACCTACGCCGATTGGCCAAATCACATGGAATGGTCGGATGGCAGTCGTGCAGACTATGGACTTGAAGGTGGCACAGGCCCAAACAACCTCGCCTACCTGCGCATCGCTAATGAGGGCTGCCTCTATAATGTCTGGTCTCGCATCAGCCGCGAACATCTCGAGGAACTGCTCACAGGAATTCGCCGAGTTAAATAGCCAGGTGTGCAAGTAATTCGTTGAGCCGCGTCTTACTGGTAGAAACCAATTCTACCGGTGTGCCATGCGCTCATTCCTGCTCGCCCTCGTTCTTGCGATCCCAGCCGTTGCCGGCTCGCAAATAATTGCACTCCCACGTCCGTGGCCCTGCCCCGTTCCTCCCTGTCGCCGCGGCGAACCATGCACTCGGCCTCCGTGCGGAGTTCCCTTCAACGGCGTCGCCCGAAAAAGCAGTGATATTCGCGTCAACCTGGTAGACCGTGTGCTTTCATACGAAGTAACCGAAACCTTCATCAACCGCGGTCAGCAGCTCGGCGAAGCTGATTACATGTTTCCCCTCCCCAAGGGAGCGGCGCTTCAGGATCTCAAGCTCTCGGTAAACGGCGAGATGGTTGCCGGCGAAACGATGAGTGCCGATCGGGCGCGCAGCATATATGAAGAGATTGTACGGCAGCGCCGGGATCCTGCGCTTCTCGAATGGATGGGATACGGGTTGCTGCGAGCGCGGATTTTTCCAATCGCACCAGGCGAAGAAAAGAAAGTCGTAGTTCGCTTTCAGGTTGTCGCTCCACGTGAAGGCGATGCGCTCAGAGTTGACTTCTTTCGTGGAATGGATGGTCAGGGCCGGACAGGCGATGCTCGCGACGCGTCTACGACGTTCACTCTGACCTATCCTGATAATTCGACCTTTGGCACCGCGTACTCCCCGACCCACTCGCTTTCCAGCAGCAACAGGGGTTCGGAACGACGCGTGCAGGTTCGTGAGGCACGCGGTGAAGTGACATTGCTCGTTCCCGTTAGACGTTCAAAGGAAGCAGCAGTATCTACCCTTACGAACTCACCGGGTAATGGAGACGGGTTTGCCCTGATTACTTTGTCCCCTCCACCAATGGGCACCAGAGTGGTCCCGCGCGACATCACTTTCGTCATCGACGTGTCCGGATCGATGTCCGGGAAAAAGATTGTCCAGGCTCGCGCTGCCGGCAAACAGGTACTCCAGTCCCTGTCACCGGGCGATCGGTTCCGTCTCATTGATTTTTCGACAGACGTTCGCTCGTTCCGTGACAACTGGAGTTCTGCGAACACGGAAAACATTCGCGCGGCAGAGAGATATCTCGATGCCCTCGAAGCTTCCGGGTCCACGAACATTTCCGGAGCGCTCAACGAAGCGCTCGATCAACCAGTGGATTCGGGCCGCCTCCCGATCATCCTCTTCATGACAGATGGTCAGCCTACGGTAGGAGAAAGAGACGGTGATGTGATTGCGACCAGCGTTGCCCGGCGTCGCGGCAACCGTCGTTTGTTCGCGCTAGGCGTTGGCTCGGATCTCAACATCTCCCTTATCGAACAGATTGCACTGCAAGGCCGAGGCACAGCGAGCTTCGTTCGCATTGACGAAAATGTCGAGCGTGCAGTGGCAATTGTCGCCGACCGGCTCACGAATCCTCTGGTGACAGATTTACGGGTGCACGCTGACGGAGTGCGACTCCGCAAAATGCACCCGGACGGACCCGTGGACATATTTGCAGGCGAAGATATGGTGCTGCTCACACGGTACGAAGGAAGCGGAAATGCGACACTTCGTTTCGAAGGTATGACGGTCAACGGTCCGGTATCCTGGATCAGCAGGGTCAACTTTCCCGAGCGGTCGCGCAACAACCCCTTCGTCGCTCGGCTCTGGGCAACGCAGCGCGTGGGATATCTGAGCGCTGAAAAAAGGAGGCAGGGTGGCTCTACCGAAATCGACGATGAGATCCGCGAGCTCGGCGAGCGTTATGGAATTCCAACTGAATTCACATCGTACCTGGTTGTAGAGCCTGGCATGTCACCGCCAACCATCAGAGCGCAAATGGGCGGAGCGGTGATAACTGGCGTCGCAGCTGCGTCGGTTGCACCACCGGCGTTGCAAGCGAAGTCAGCCGCGTTCGATGCTGCACAGTCGGCTTCAGTCCTTCGATCCGCGAGAAATACCGCGGTTGCTGACGAAGCCAGTGCTGCAAGCGGGAATGCCGCGACAAAGCATGCGGGAAGCAGGACTTTCGTGCTCCGTGACGAAGTCTGGACGGATACTCACAAGTCTGTAGGTCCGGTACTGAAAATAAAGGCATATTCGGAAGCCTATTTCAAGCTGCTCGATCTTATCCCTGACCTGCGAGAGCCACTTTCGATTGCAGAGCGTGTAAGAATATCGGGGCGGGCAATGTCAATTGAGATTGCATCGCAGGGAGTCGAGACGCTAAACGGAAAGGATGTCACAATGCTTAAGGAAAACTGGTAACACTTTGACGGATGTAGATCGCCTCTTCCGAACTTACAACGCACAGCTTGTGCGTTACCTGACGCGCCGTCTGGGCGACAGGGATTGGGCGGAAGAGGTGGCGCAGGAAACTTTTGTGCGCGCACTTCGGCAGGGCAGCATCGAGAACGAGCGGGCCTGGCTGTTCGCAGTTGCAACAAACCTTGTGCGGGACGCGGCGCGTAAGGACCTGGCACGAAGAAAACATCTCACACTGCTTGCCGAGCAGGAGAAGGATTCGGTTGTCGAGTCCCGCGAGATAACACTCGAACGGGCAGAAGAAGCGGCCTTCGCGCGCAGGGCGATGGACGCGCTGGAAGAAAGAGACAGACTCGCGTTGCTCATGCGTGAAGAGGGACTGGACTACAACGAGATTGCCGAGGCGCTCCAGTTGTCACCGGGTTCGGTTGGAACGACCCTGTCCCGCGCACGACGAAAGCTCGTTGAAAGTTTTGAGGCATTGCAACGTGACAGACAAGAGAGGGAAAAGAATGCAGCATCCTGACGAAGGGCAAATTCACGCCTGGCTGGACAGCGCGCTTCCCGCTGGCGAAGCATCGGCCTTCGAGGCTCATCTTGCACTGTGCGCGGAGTGCAAGGCCAAGATCGCCGAGGCGAGGGGATTGATGGCGGGTGCGTCGCGAATCTTGAGCGCGCTCGATGACGTGCCGCGCGTGGTCGCACCAATCGCGCGGCGCTCGTATAACGGCAGACTGTTGCAGGCGGCGGCACTTTTCATTGTTGTTGCGGGAGGCGGGGCTCTCATCGCGCGCACTCGCGTGAGCGATTCACCTTTGCAAGCCGCGGCTACGCCGGCAACTGCACCTGATACCATCAAAGAGATCCCGGCAACGCGGGATGCGATTGCTGCACCGTCAATGACTCAACAGCGTGTTGCGGCGAAAACCGCACCTCTGCCTCGTGACCAACAAGCTCGCGCTGCTGCCAATATTTCGGCGGAGGCCGCGACCGACGCGCGTGCCTCAGTCCCTGTGATGATGGCGAAGACCGAGCCTGTCGCTGATGCGATCACGGAAGCTGCTCCGGCGGCGACTCCGGCGCCTGTCGCTCCTCTCACGGTTCTCAAGACTGAATGGTCTGCCATGCAGACACGCACCTATTATCAGGTTGCCAATAAGGTTGTCGTGCTTATCGAGCCAGGAGGTGCTGCCTCGCGGGGATTTGCAACGGGGGCAACTGCGCAATCGGCTGCGGTGAGGACTCGTGTCGGAATCGCGGCGGCTTCTGTTGGTGGACCAACTCCTCAGACCATCACCGAGGGGGACACGCTCTCCTGGCAGGATGAGCCGGGTGGAAGAACGATGCTGCTGGTTGGTCCATTTTCAGTCGCCGAGCTTACGGAACTGAAGAAGCAGATTTTAGCGATTCGCGCGAATCGTTGAGGTCCAGGAAAATCGGCAGATGAAGCGCGAGCAAATAAAAACGGCCGGTGCAGATCGCACCGGCCGTTTTTCTTCCTTCGGTCGCAGTTACAACAGCGTTCTCGCCCACGTGATCAGGATATTCGCATCCGTCACTGTAATCTTCTTACCGCTCTGGGCCTGAACTTCGTTGATGTACGGCGCGTAGTTGCCCTTCTCGAGCTTGCCGCACAGCGAATTCTCGACTCCCTGCTCACCTGGGCCCGTGACGAACAGACGGGTCAGAGTGCAAAGACTTCCGGACGTCGCCCTGACTGTAAAGCTCGTGGTGGCGCTGTTGCTGTTACCGGCGTTATCAACGGCAGTGGCCGACTTGGTCGTCACGCCTACAGCGAAGTGGTAAGCCGCACCACTGATCGGTGCGCAGCTGTTCGACGCAATACCTGACAATGCATCGCTCGCAGAACAACTGATCGAAATGTTCTGGTCGAGCGTGTAGGTACCGGCGTTGCCCGTGTATCCAATTGTGGGCTTGGTCGCATCGCGCTTGATCGTTACTGATCCCTCGGATGGAACGCCCGCACCCGATGCTGCCCCGCACGTGAACGGCTTGTCACCGGTGTCGGCAGTCTGGGTCGAGACGACGCAGGGCGACGTTGCCCCAGAAGGACCATTTGCTGAGACCGTCCATGCGATTGTCACATCACTCGTGTACCAGCCGTTAAACTTCGTGCCGGTAACAACCGGGGTAACGGTCGGTGCGGACGCATCCCGCTTGACCGTCACTGTTTCAGAACTTGAAATCCCCGCGCCACTCTTTGCAGAGCACGAATAGCTCGCGCTGCTGGTGTTGCCGGAGAGTGTCGAAACCACGCAGGCCGACGTTGCACCTGAAATTCCGGGAGCAACACTCCAGCCAATCGACACGTTTGATGTATACCAGCCGTCGAGTCCCTGAGTACCGCTTACGTTCGGAGTAATCTTGGGACCATCAGCATCACGCTTGACGGTCACATCTCCGCTGGCACTCTTGCCTGCACCGCTCGTAGCTGTACACGCGTAGGCCTGGCCAGCACTGTTTGTTGAAAGCGTGGATACTGTGCAGCCCGACGTGGCGCCCGAAGGACCATTCGACACAACGTTCCAGCTTATCGTCGCGTTGCCTGTGTACCATCCATCGGATCCGAGTGCGCCCGTTACAACCGGTGTAACCGTTGGACTGGAGTCGTCACGCTTGATTGTAATCGATTCCGATGATTCCAATCCGGCGCCGCTCTTCGCCGAGCAACCGAAAGTTGCACCCAACGTATTGCTGTTCACGCTTGAACCGACGCAGGCAGCAGTCGCACCAGATGGACCACCTGCAGTTGCTGTCCAATTGACTGTAACGTCACCGGTGTACCAGCCATCCGTTCCTTCCGGACCGGAAACGACCGCCGCGACTACCGGCTTTGAATCGTCGCGCTTCACTGTTACGTCGGCAGAGCCGGACTTACCGGCGCCGCTCGTCGCAGTACATGCGAACACCTGGCCGGCCGTGTTCGTCGAAAGTGTGGATACTCCGCAGGTCGAAGTCGCGCCTGAGGGGCCGTTCGCGGCCA
>JANLYJ010000508.1:0-4207 GCA_031365555.1 Gemmatimonadaceae bacterium
CCCGCGCCTGCGCAATTGGACCCTTGTTGCGATTGAGAAGTGGAAACGGAAACACGACGCCGAAGGTGGGAAGGAGACCAGTCTCACTTCCGGAAGGGTCATGTGTTTCGAATCCAGCGGCGAGACTAATTCCCGAAAAAATCCCGCGACGTTCCACCCTGAGCGCGAGCTGCGCAGATTCGAGGGTTCGCTGCGCTGCCTGCACCGGCAGCGTCAGCGCGGACTTTTCGTATGCGAACGCCGCGGCTGGTGGCGGGAGGGCCAGCGAATCGCTCGGGTAGACGGAAACACCGACAGCAGTGAATCCCATTACTGACTGAAGGTCAAGCAGCACGGACAGATAGGTCAATGAATCAGTTGCTGCGCTGTTGGCTGCCTGACCCGCAAACACCGTCGCGAGCTCGACGTCCAGGTCGCTGGCGTCACCTGCGTTGCGGCGCGCGACCGCGATTTTCAAGAGGCTGTCGGCCGCGAGCGCATTCCGCAGTGAAAGCGATGACCGGGCTCGTGCCGCGAGCGCGCGCGTGTAGGTGGTGTCCGCGTCGAGCGCAGCCGACGCCCGCGTGTAGGCATACTGAAGCGCAGCCGCAAGCCTCGCAGACTGTGCCGAACTGATTCGTAACCCGCGAATGCCGAAAAAATCGAGAGGCTGCTCGATGCGGAAATGATATTGCGGTGCGGACCTGGTGTATTCCGCAGACAGTGCCGGGTTTTGAAATGCGCGCGCTGTAAGCAGCTGAGCAAACGCAGCCATTGTATCGGCTCTTGCGACAGCCATGACAGGTCCATTCGCGACTGCTTCGGAAACCGCTTCAACACGACTCACTGGCCGCGCGGCACTCTGGGCGAGAGCACCGGAAACCAGGAGCGGAGCAGTAAGGGATGCGACTATCGCACTCCTTGCTGCCCCGCTTTGAGCGAAACGAAAAGTGACTAGCAGCGTCATGCCCAAATCTCCGCTATCCTCTCAGGTGCGGATAGAGCGGAGCCGGTGACCGCGCTACTTCTTCTTTTTGGCAGAAGTCTTTTCCTTTGCTTCCTTTTTGGCTTCGGCCTTTTCCATCTTGGGCGTCTCGTGCTCGGTCGATACGATGCTGCCGTCCATCGCATCAACAAGGACCTCATCGATACCAGACTTTCCTGCAACGGTGATATCAAACGAGTACACGAGATGTCCCTTCTCGCGTTCGATCTCGGACGACTTCACTGAACCGCCCACGATCTGCTTGAGCGCAATGCTACGCGCTGCGGCTTCCGTAATTTTGGCTTCGGCTTTAAGACTCGCCGGAGTGTCTGCTTTTCTTGCGGCTTTCGTCATAGCCTTGGTTTCTACCTTCGCTGCGGACTTTGCAGTTGTCTGAGCTCCGGCAATTGCCGGTAGTGTCGCAATGATCATCGCGACGAGGATTCCCGATCTCTTCATTCAAGCCTCACTGGTTTGCGTTTAGCCGTTGGAACCGGCTTTAGCGCGAATTCTAAGAGTGCTACCTGTCAGCACGATTACAGAACTCTTTTAAACGGAAATTGTTGGGAACCTGACCCTGAACCGGGCACCTTCACCTGGCAGCGAGGCTACGGTAATTGCGCCACCCTGCCCTTCCGCTATCCACTGGGCGATCGAAAGGCCAAGTCCAGCCCCCTGACCGACATTCGCATTCATCCCGGACTCGGTCTTCGTGCGCGCGACGTCACCTTTGAAAAACCGCTCAAAAATGTGGGGGAGATGTTCGGCTGAAATTCCCGGGCCCTGATCCTCGACTTCCACCTCCGCATACCCCTCGACAACGCCAACACAAACCGAAACCCTGCCGCCGTCAGGCGAGAACTTGATTGCATTGTCCAGAAGTATCAAAATGAGCTGACGGACAAGCTCGGCGTCGCCGAGAATTCTTGCTTCCTCGAATTTGTCAACTCGAAGGTCAATTCGGCGTGGAGCAGCAAGGAATCGGGCTGCCTCGGCAGCATCAACCACCACGTCGTCGAGATAGACGAGCTTTCGAACTATGTGCTCATCTCCGAAATCTGCGCGCGAAAGAGTGAGAAGATTTTCTACAATCTTTCCGATGCGCACAGTTTCGGAGGCAATACCACGGAGTGCCGCCTCGTAGGTCGCAGCGTCGCGCGGATTTTCGAGCGCCACCTCAGCACGAGTGCGCGCAACACTGATCGGGGTACGCAGCTCGTGCGCTGCATCTGCCATGAACCGGCGCATGTGGGCTATCGACTCTTCGATCGGTGCCGTGGACTTTCGCATCAATAGCCATCCTCCCCCAGCGACAAGGACCAGGGCGAAAAGGGCAGCCGCACTGAACGCGGTAATGAGGTCCGCGTACTTGTCTTCCATCTCAACTTTATCGGCGACTGCGACGGCAATCAGTTCTGTTCCGCTCTTCAGAACAAACCGTTTCGCATACAGCTGAAAGGTGACTTCGGGCGCGACAAGGGCTTCGGACAATACGGGGCGTCCCTTCGCAGCGGCTCGGGCGGCAGTCTGAATCCATGCAGCCGCCGTGTCAGGTTTGATCGGCCTGCCGGAGGAACTGAGCAAATAGAGGTAGCGATCTGGTACGCGGAGTTCGTCGACTGCATCCACCACCCGACCAGAGGCATGCTCCTCCATTTCCCTGATTGTTGCAGCTCGCTGAAGTTCTGTTACCGCATCCTTTAACGAGTTGCTGAGCTGCACTGAAAATTGACGCTGAAGCTCGATGAAAAGACCGCCGCCAAGGAGGACGAGAATTATCGCGAACGTGAGCACGTACCACGCAGTCAGTCTCAGCCGCAACCGGTTCAGCTGGCCGTCGCTCCGGATTTGACTAGACGCCAAGTCGGTATCCCGCGCCACGGAGTGTATGCAGCAGCTTCTGGTCGAATTCGTCGTCGATCTTTCTGCGAAGCCGCTTCACCAGCACTTCGAGAACATTGGTAAAGGGATCATGATTCTCATCCCAGACGTGAGCGGAAATCGCCGCCCGTCCAACAACCTGGTCCTCGTGAAGGGCCAGAAATTCGAGCAGCGCAAACTCTTTTGCGGTCAACTCAATGGCTTTCCCTGCTCGCGACACTCGCCGAGACTCGAGATCCACAACCAGGTCGGCGATGGATACCTGCTTTGGCATGAGTGCCGATCTGCGGCGCGACAGGGCTTTAACGCGAGCAACGAGTTCACGAAAGGCAAATGGTTTCGTGAGGTAGTCATCCGCGCCTTCATCGAGACCTGACACGCGATCTTCGACGGTATCGCGGGCAGTCAGCATAAGTATCGGCGTCGATACGTCCCGACTGCGGAGATGGCGACAGAGTTCGAACCCCGATCCTCCGGGGAGCATTACATCGAGCACTATGACGTCGAACGTGCCCAGCACTCCACGCGACACGCCATCGGCGTACGTCGCCGCGCGCGTCGTGTCCATTCCCTGCTCCTTCAGGCCCGAAACTATTGCTTCGGAAAGCCCTGCATCGTCGTCGACAAGTAGAACGCGCATCGATTTAATCTACAGCGCGGCGGGAACAGCACTTTCAAGTGATAGATTGAGACAGGCGAAAAAGGACTGATGTTGGCAATCCAGACCGTAAATCCGTTCAATAACGAAGTTGTTCGGGACTTCAAGGCTATGCGCCCGCCAGAAGTAGAGCGCCGGGTTGCATTGGCGCATTCGACATTTCTGAAGCATCGGCAGGACGAGGCAGCATTGCGTGCGCAGTTCATGCGGCGTGCGGCCGAAATTCTCCTGAAACGGAAAGAAGAATTTGGGCGCCTGATGACCCTCGAGATGGGTAAGCCATACGCCGCAGCTGTTGCAGAAGCGGAAAAATGTGCGACCGCCTGCGTATACTACGCCGACAACGCTGCGAACTACCTCTCTAACAGACGGGTAGACGTTGACGATGGTGAAGCCTGGATAGCATTCCAACCGCTCGGCGTCGTGCTGGCAATCATGCCCTGGAATTTCCCATTCTGGCAGGTGTTTCGGTTTGCTGTTCCCTGCCTAATGGCGGGCAATGCAGTCGCGCTTAAGCATGCCTCCAATGTGCCGCAATGCGCGCTCGCGATTGCGGATATTTTTCAAGCAGGCGGATTTCCCGAAGGTCTCTTCGCCACCTTATTGATTGAAGCCGACCAAGTCGTCGACGCCATCGCCAGCCCGCACGTGCAGGCGGTCACCCTAACCGGCTCGGAACCGGCTGGACGAAAAGTCGCAATGGA
>JANLYJ010000001.1:0-4737 GCA_031365555.1 Gemmatimonadaceae bacterium
TGTCCCACGTCGATGCGGACGGCTCTTCGACCGTGACGAGCGTGGCGTCCATTTCAGCATTGTGGTAGATCGCGAATTCGCTGCCGATTGTCAGAACAGAGCGGGTGGCGTCGTCCCCAAGAATGATCCGGCGCTGGATGCCGTGTACGGTTTCCTTGCGGTTCGGGGCCTGAACTGTCACGCTGATGTTCTCCAGCGGGCGAAACGGGCCCTGTCCATCACGGAAATACATACGTTCGCGCTTCTTTGGGGAGCTCGGCTTTTTGCTCATTCGGTCATTTTGGAAGCCAGACTCGGGCGATTTGGGCGCCTAGCGAGACTGTAGACTTGAGGGCTGGAGCAGCGCATGATTGGGATGACTTTGCGCGCTCAGACTGTCTCCTAAAGATACCACTTTTTGGCCGTCCCTGCAACGGGAACGCCCCATTGCTGAGCTAAGAACGGCGCGCAGTCAATCCTGTGTATAAACGTTCGAATTAATGGCTTGTGGGCGTCTGTAAACAGTGACATTTTCGCCCTCCGCCCTTTGCCATACTCTAAGGTATGGAAGTGGGCCTTAATCGTTGAGGATGCATGAAATACCCTGATGTCCGTAACTACGTAGATGGCTCCTTCGTCAAGTCGGATCGGGAGTTCATCGATGTCATGAATCCGAGCGATGGCTCGGTGATTTCCCGCGTGCCTTTGTCCACGCACGACGATCTGAATATTGCCGTCCAGAGCGCGCGCCGTGCTTTTCCCGGCTGGTCCTCCACGCCGATCAAGGAGCGCGTCCAGGTTTTCTTCAAGTACAAGGCGCTGCTCGAAAAACATATCGACGAGCTTGCAGAGCTCGTTACTGAAGAAAATGGAAAAATCCACAACGAGGCGCGGGCCGAAGTTCTCAAGTCCGCAGAGCTGTGCGAGTTTGCGACTTCACTGCCGCAAATCGTAACTGGCGAAGTGCTCGAGGTGAGCCGCGGAGTCGAGTGCCGGATCGAGCGATATCCGGTGGGTATCGTCGCCTCCATCACGCCGTTCAACTTCCCGAACATGGTGCCGAACTGGTCGCTTCCAAACGCGCTTGCGCTCGGCAACTGCATGATCCTCAAGCCGTCCGAACTGGTTCCGCTCAGTGCAGGAAGAATTGCGGAGCTGCTCAAGGAAGCCGGCCTGCCCGAAGGCGTGCTTCAGGTCGTGCATGGCGGAAAGGAAGCTGTAGAGGCGATCTGTGATCATCCCGGGATTGCGGCAGTGAGCTTCGTCGGTTCGACAAAGATTGCGCAGGTCGTATATCGGCGCGCCACTGCAACGCTGAAACGCTGCCTCGCGCTTGGCGGCGCAAAGAATCACCTGATCGTGATGCCTGATGCAAATCCAGAGATGACGGCGAGCAATGTCGTTGCGTCCATGTCCGGATGCGCAGGACAGCGCTGCATGGCTGCGTCGGTGATGCTCGCAGTTTCGCGCACCGATCACATCATCCAGCAGGCAGTCGAGCACGCAAAGAACATGGTGCCGGGCAAGGATGTTGGACCTGTCATCTCCGAGCAGGCGAGGAACCGGATCATTGGCTACATCGATGAAGCCGAGCGCATGGGAGCAAAGGTTCTCGTGGACGGCAGGCAGACGACAGTGAAGGGAAAAGAAGGCGGTTACTACATCGGCCCAACCATCATCGATCATGTAACGCCGGACATGCGCATTGCGAAGGAAGAAGTGTTCGGTCCGGTGCTCGTCATCATTCGCACCAACACTGTCGATGAAGCGCTCAATGTCGAGAATGCATCACCTTATGGAAATGCGGCGTCGGTGTTTACGGAGAGTGGTGGTACCGCGCGGTACGTGATGGAGAAAGCCAGTGCGGGGATGGTCGGCGTCAATGTCGGCGTGCCGGTACCAAGAGAGCCGTTCTCCTTTGGCGGATGGAATGATTCAAAGTTCGGAGTTGGTGACATTACCGGCCGCGGTTCAATCGAATTCTGGACACAGGCCAAGAAAATGACGACGAAGTGGAGCAGAGAGGCCGGCACCAACTGGATGTCCTAGTACTGCAGGAAATCACTCGAGGAGAGAGTCAAAAATGGCAGACCGCTCAGTAACGTTTACCGGAATCAAATTCGAGAATCCGTTCCTGCTTTCGTCGGCGCCGCCGACCGAGTCGGAGTCGAACATCATGCGCGCTTTCGACGCAGGCTGGGGCGGTGTGGTCACGAAGACCATTGGACTCCATCCCGTTGTGAATGTCTATGGCGCAAAGGCGAAGTTCATGCGCACCTCCGCAGAAGATTCGATGGTCTCGATGAAGAAGCGGCCCGGTGCCGCGCTTCACTCTTCGTGGAACTGGGAGCTTATCTCCGACAAGACACTCGACTGGTGGGAGCCGCGCATTCGGCGAATCAAGGAAGCCCATCCCGGTAAGGTGCTCATTGCATCGATCATGGCCGGTTCTGGAAATGACAAGGAGCTGCAGCACTGGCAGCAGCTTGCCCAGGCTTGCCAGGATGCGGGAGCCGATGGTCTCGAGCTCAACTTCTCCTGTCCGCACATGGATCGAAAGGACATGGGAGCGAACATTGGACGAGACCAGGGACTTTGCTCGGTCGTAACCGAAGCAGTGAAGGAAGTCTCGAAGATTCCAGTATGGTGCAAGCTCACGCCTGCAACATCTGACATCGTCGTGGAAGCAGCTGCAACATTCCGCGGCGGTGCTGACGCAATCGTTTCGTCCAACACGTTCCCATCGCTTCCGCTCATCGATGCTGAGACCCTGGAATTCGAGATCAATGTTGACGGACTCGTTTCCAGCGGCGGACTTGGTGGACCTGCAATCCTTCCGATTTCACTCGCGAAGATGGCCTCACTCGTGAAAGCGTTTCCAGACAAGGAGTTTTCCGGAATTGGCGGAATATCCGATTTCTCGCAGGCGCTGTCCTACTTCCTGCTCGGATGTGGAACCGTGCAGGTGTGCACTTCAGCCATGCTCGACTCTGCGATCGGTCCAAATGTTATCAAGCGCCTGAATGCAGGACTGGACGCATTCCTCGACAAGCATGCCGACAAGGGATGGAAGCGCATCGAGGATTTCCGCGGGATAAGGCGCGATCGAATTGTATCGCAGTCGGAAATCCGTCGTCCTGCGGCCGACGACTATCATGGCGGGTATGATGTCGAAGGGTACGCAAAACCCGACGAGGCAGCGATACCAGCATGATGCTCCGGACGGCGTTCACAGTGTTTGCGCTCGCAGTGACAACGGCGTGCGCGTCAATGACGGGTTACAAGGTTGCGTTTCACGGCGAACAAACCGGTTACCGCGCAGAAGACACGCCGTCCATTTATCTGCTTCCGAATTCACCGTCCGTGGAGCGCACGCTCGATATCGATTCGCGCAGGTTGGTTGAAAGTGCGTTGAAGCAGATGGGATATACACTGACGACCGAGGCAAAAGCCGATGTGTACCTGCTGGTCGAGGCATGGATAGACCAAAAGGATCATAAGCAGATTGCGTCGGTCATACAGCCGCAGTCGGTGACCTACGTAAGGGAGCCGAACGGGACTTCCCGCGCGGTACGTATGCCTGAACATGCCCTGAGTTTCCCGGTTTCGGTGCAGACGCGCTATCCGCGGATGGCAATGATCGCCGTGGATGGGAAGCAGTTCCGGAACGGCAGTGATGCCAAAATTCTCTGGCGGGGTGATACAATCATTCCGAGCGGCGGAATCGTTATCAACCAGGCAGTACCGTACCTGCTGTATCCGCTGATCAGCTCATTCGGCACACAGAGCAAAGGTATCGTCAACGTCGATGTTTCAAGCCAACAGGCAATGGGATTCAAATGACAACCAGCGCAGCACTAGAAGTCGAGATGCCACCGTGTGATCACACGCCCGCTCCGTATCGTGGCCCGTCCCGCGCCGAGATCATTGCGATGCGGAAGCAGTACACGAACCCGACGATCTTCACTCTGTACAAGGATCCTCTTCTCATCGTCGAAGGGCATATGCAGTGGCTGTTCGATGAAACCGGACGACGATACCTGGATCTATTCGCGGGAATCGTTACGGTTTCCTGCGGGCACTGTCATCCCAAGGTGGTGAAGGCGGTAACTGGCCAGACCGAGACGCTGCAGCACGCCACTACGATCTACCTGCATCCGAACTTCCCGATGTTTGCCAAGAAGCTCGCTTCCAAGATGCCGCCGGGACTGGATGTCACTTACTTCACGAATAGCGGCAGTGAGGCGAATGATCTGGCAGTTTCAATGGCGCGGCTCTACACCGGGAACTCGGACGTGATCGGTGTTCGCAACGGATATCACGGTGGAAGTCCGAGCGCGATGGGACTCACGTCCCACAATACCTGGAAGTATCCGCTGCCGGGCGGCGGTGGGGTGCACCACGCGATCAGTCCCGATCCCTACCGCAGTCCATTCGAGGGAACGCCGGAAGAAATCGCGCGAAAGAGCGCTGACGATATTCTCGGAATTATCAAGTTCTCGACGCCTGGGAAAATTGCTGCATTCATCGCGGAGCCGATTCAGGGTGTGGGTGGTGCGACGCATGGCGCAAAGAACTACCTGAAGGAGGCGTACCGCATCGCGCGCGAGCACGGCGGAATGTGCATCGCCGATGAAGTGCAGACTGGTTTCGGACGCACTGGCGATCACTACTGGGGATTCCAGAATTTCGATGTCATCCCCGACTTCGTGACAATGGCGAAGGGAATCGGAAATGGAGTTCCTCTTGGTGCCGTTA
>JANLYJ010000063.1:0-2330 GCA_031365555.1 Gemmatimonadaceae bacterium
TCGCTGCTCGAGCTCGACGACCGTCCAGCTTCATATGATGATGTAGGCCGAGCGTGCACCTGGGACAACCTTTTCCCGGAGCGCATTCTTCCACGCTCCAGGTACGAGCGTATCCTCATTCGGGC
This sequence comes from Gemmatimonadaceae bacterium, assembly GCA_031365555.1. Taxonomy (GTDB): domain Bacteria; phylum Gemmatimonadota; class Gemmatimonadetes; order Gemmatimonadales; family Gemmatimonadaceae; genus UBA4720. The sequence goes on from JANLYJ010000063.1 coordinate 126, forward strand.
GATTTCCGGCCAGAAACTGCATATGGGCGGAGAGTGGTACACCCCGGTTGGAATGAAGGGGTGGTCCAAGGTCATTTTCCGCCGGCTCGGCGACCGTACCAGGCACGTCTACACGCTGGACTTTCTGCTGGGGCACTTGCGGGAATGGGAGCGCCCAGCCGTCTCCACCGGGTAGCACTCCTTTCCACGATTTCCGTATTTCGTTATATCATCTGAATGACGACAAGCAAAGAAACCAACTGGATGGATCATCCGGAGATTCGCCGGCTGCTGCACGAGATCAATAAGCTCAGTGTGAACGAGCGGATCACTCTCGTCAAAGGCCTGATTCCCGCAATTGCGGATGAACTTCCGGATGATGAGTACGAACGGTTCGTCGGCACGGTGAAGCTGAAGGGCGAGCGCTATCACGAAGCGCAGCACAGCCCTGGATCGGGAAGAGCAGAGCGAAAGGTTCCCGGTGAAAGGGAAGTAGAAGGCCGCTGACAATCGAAAAATTCGAGATCGATTCGGACATTAGACTCGCGCAGACACTCCCAGCGCGAGTCTATTCAGATTCGGACTATTACGCGCTCCAGAAGGAGCGCGTTTTTGCACGCAGCTGGCAATGGGTTGGAGACAGTGCCAGGATGCGCGCACCTGCGCACCTGCTTCCAGTCACTCTCATGGAAGGTTGTCTCGACGAGCCGCTGGTGCTGGCGTCGGATGAACAAGCAACAGTTCGCTGCATTTCCAACGTGTGTACGCACCGCGGGGCAATTGTTGTTGAAGGGGAAACACACGCTCGCTCGATGCGCTGCCGCTATCACGGCCGCCGGTTCAACCTGGACGGCACGGTTGCGAGCATGCCTGAATTTGAATCGACCGTCGGATTTCCATCGGAGTCGGATAATCTCCGTCAGCTCAAGCTCGAGAAGTTTGGTCCGATGCTTTTTTCAGGGATCGATCCTGCGATGTCTTTCGACGAGTGGACGAGGCCAGTGCGTGAGCGTGTCGAGTGGATGCCACTGGACACATTCCGCCGGGATGCTGCCTCATCGCACGACTACTTAATAGAAGCAAACTGGGCTCTGTACTGCGACAACTATCTGGAAGAGTTTCACATTCCATACGTACACGCGGGGCTCGCCGAAAAACTCGACTACGCGAACTATCGCACCGAGCGATTCGGCTTTTCCAATCTGCAGCTTGGGATAGCACGCGCAGGCGAGCCGGCATTTGAGCTTCCCGCTGGGCATCCGAATTCAGGCGAGCGGGTCGCCGCGTTTTATTTCTGGCTCTTCCCGAATACAATGCTGAATTTTTATCCGTGGGGTTTGTCGTTGAATGTCGTGACGCCTTTATCGGTGAATCGAACCCGGGTATCGTTTCACTCCTACGTCTGGCGCGAAGAGCTTCGTGCCGATGGCGCAGGCGCGAACCTCCATGCGGTGGAGATGGAGGATGAGGAGGTTGTCGAGTCAGTGCAGCGCGGAGTGAAGTCGCGGATTTACAATCGCGGGCGGTACTCGGAGCGGCGGGAGGTGGGGACGCATCATTTTCATGAACTCCTCGGGAGATTCATGTTTGAGGAGTAAAAGCGTTCGCCACAGAGACCTCAGAGACCTCAGAACGACATATCAGAACAGTGGAAAAAACGTTTTACGGGGAACGACAACTCGATAGCGAGTGCAGTTCCCCCAAAAAGATCCGGCAAATTATCTGTAATGTTGTTCTGAGGTCTCTGCGGCAACGAAGTTGTAGTAAAAAAAACGGAGCCCTGAGTGGGCTCCGCTTTCTTTAACTACCGCAAAGACTTATCTCTCCCACTTCGCACGAACGTAGACGAACCGTCCGTTGAACCCGAAGGGTGATATGCCGTTGTAGGCGAAAATTCCGCTGTTCGAGTTTCCGGCAATCTGAACATCCGGGTACTTGTCAAACACGTTGTCCGCTCCAACGGTGATCTTTGCATTGCGCGGCAGCGAGTACGACAGGCTTACATCCGAAATCCATCTCGGGCTGAAAGTCTGGTCGAGGGTGGAGTTTGCTGCCGATCCACGGAAGCCAACTTCGCCAAACCGCTGAACGTGAATGTTCGCACTCAACGCCCTAGCCGTGTGATCAAGGTTTAAGCTCAGGTTGTTGTGTGGCTGACCGACTTCAATTCGTCCACGCTCGATCCGGTCGAAAAGGACAGCCTGCTGGGCAGCGAGTGGTGCCGGG
>JANLYJ010000065.1:0-2908 GCA_031365555.1 Gemmatimonadaceae bacterium
GCCCTCCGGGCGGGTTACACGTAGGGCACGTAGTAGAAGCACGTAGGACACGTAGAACTGCAAGTACAAAAAGGGGGGAACTGCAACGACGCTTACGAGTCGAGTGCAGTTCCCCCTATCAGTTTGCAGTTGTCGTTGCCCTTCTACGTGTCCTACGTGCCGTTCTACGTGTCCTACGTGTAACCCGCCCGGAGGGCAAACTATACGCGCGCCAGGGGCCTAGAACTGCTTGAAGTAGTCGAACGGCTGCTTGCAATTATTACAGACGTAAATCGCCTTGCACGCAGTAGATCCAAAAACACTCCGTTCCACTGTATTGACTGAAGCACAGAACGGACACTCGATCTGCACCGGAGCTCTCGTGAGACTTATGAGTTCCTGAATGGACTCACCCCCAGATCCGGGTCCGCCAAGATGCGGAGGTGCGATTCCGGATTTGCGCAGCTTCTCACGGGCTTCCTCTGTGATCCAGTCGCTGCTCCAGGCCGGTGAGTAAACCGTCCGGATCGTTACTTCGGTGAAGCATGTGACTGCAGAGTGGAAACGATATCTGTTTCAATTATCTGCATTGCAGGACAGCCCGAGTAAGTCGGGGTTATGTCGATGCTGACAGTATTTCCTTCAACGTCGACATTCCTCACGATACCGAGCTCGACAACGTCGAGGGTTGGAAGCTCGGGATCTTTTACTTCGGACAACATGCGCATTACTGCCGCAGCATCGCGTGCGGCGATTACCACTCGGCGCCTGGATGCGACCGAGCCACGATCTGCATTTCGGAAAGCATGTGACCGAGGTACTCCGTGTGCTTTCCCTGCCGACCGCCGCGCATCATGAATGCGTTCTCAGGGAGAACGAGCGTTGCCTGCTTTAGAACATCTTCCACAACTTTCTGCCATGGGGTAGCGAGTGACGAGGGCAGCGGCGCGACGCCTAGAGCGTTCAGGCGGTCGTCGATCTCATCGTCGAAGAACATTTCGCCTGTGAAGCGCCACAGCTCATTCAGTGCGTCCTGCACCCGCGTGTGGCTCTCTGGCGTTCCGTCACCGAACCGGATTACCCACTGGCTGCTGTGGCGAATGTGATACTTCGCTTCCTTGAGTCCCTTTGCTGCAATTCCCGCGATGTCCGTGTTGGTACTTTTCTGCAAAGCGTCAAGCAGGTGAACACTGTATGCGTCGAACAGGAACTGGCGCAGCATTGTGAACGCGAAATCGCCCTTCGGCAGCTCGACGATCTGCAGATTCTTGAAATCAACTGTCTCGCGGAAGAATGCAAGATCGTCTGCGGAACGTCCGGCGGACTGTACTTCTGCGGCCAGTTTTAGGAAGAGCGTGCCCTGGCCAACAAGGTCCAGAGCAATGTTGGCGGTGGCAATGTCCTCCTCGAGGATTGGACCATGCCCGCACCATTCCGACAAACGATGTCCCAGGACCAGCCTGTCGTCACCCAGCCTGAGCAGGCACTCGAAGAGGTCGCGTGGTTCGGGCATCGAGATCAGGGCGACTAAATACCGCGGACGCCGCGCGGAACTTTGTAGAACTGCGGATGACGGTACGCCTTGTCAGATGCAGGATCGAAGAAGGGACCAACATCTTCCGGAGTAGAAGCCGTGATGGCTTCGGATGGAACAACCCAGAGATTGACCGCTTCGTTGCGCCGCGCGTAAACGTCGCGCGCGTTTTGGAGCGCCATCTCAGGGTCGGCCGCATGCACGCTTCCCGCGTGCTCGAAAGGCGCACCCTTGTCAGCCTGCGTAAAAACTTCCCAGAGCGGCCATTGCGTATCGCCATTGTGGTTTGCCACGGCCGGATCGGGCGGACGATTTGTCACGAGACTATGCTGCAGCCGGCTGTGATTTCTGACGCTGCTTCTCTGCATATGCGGCCGCAGCGTCGCGCACCCACTTGCCGTTCTCGTGCGCATCGCGCCGTGCCTGGAGGCGCTCGCGATTGCACGGACCGTTGCCGCGCACCACGGCCCAGAATTCATCCCAGTCTATCGCACCAAAATCCCACTGCTCGGTTTCGTCGTTGTACTTCAGATCGGGATCGGGAAGTGTGAGGTCGACGGCGCGAGCCTGCGGAACGGTGAGATCAACGAATCGCTGTCTCAGCTCATCATTCGTCTTCCGCTTCACGCGCCAGCGAATCAGCTCCGCCGTGTTTGGAGAATCCTTGTCGCTCGGGCCCAGCATCATCAGCGACGGCCACCACCAACGGTTGACGGCATCCTGAATCATTGCGCGCTGAGCCGGCGTCCCGCGCGCCAGGGTCGCCACAATCTCGTAGCCTTGACGCTTGTGAAAGTTTTCCTCTTTGCAGATCCTGATCATCGCACGCGCGTATGGACCGTACGAGGCCTTTGCGAGCACCGTCTGGTTTACGATCGCTGCGCCGTCAACGAACCAGCCGATAACCCCCATGTCCGCCCATGAGAGCGTGGGGTAGTTGAAGATGCTCGAATACTTCGCCTTTCCGGAAAGCAGCTGGTCGACCAACTCAGCCCGGTCGACGCCGAGGGTCTCAGCACCGCAGTAGATGTACAGGCCGTGACCCGCTTCATCCTGGACTTTTGCGAGCAGCGACATCTTGCGCTTGAGGCTTGGCGCACGGGTGATCCAGTTTCCTTCGGGCAGCATCCCGACGATCTCGGAGTGCGCGTGCTGGGACATCATACGGATAAGCTGCTGCCGGTACTTGTCCGGCATCCAGTCTTTTGGCTCGATCGATTCGCCGCGCGCAATTCGCGCTTCGAACTCGGTGTTCCGCTCTGCGTCTGACAGATCAGGTGTGGTGGTCTGCATACCTCTAAACGTATGCGAGTTGTGGTCCAAAAGTCATCCCCGCCGCTTCTGGTTTAGGTGAAGGTTTGAGGGAACAGGAGACCGGTGAGACCAGTGAGGGAG
>JANLYJ010000067.1:0-1538 GCA_031365555.1 Gemmatimonadaceae bacterium
CGATGCCGTCGATGTGCTGGTGCTCAGCGCCACGCCGATCCCGCGCACGCTGGTGCTGACGTACTTTGGCGACATGGACGTCTCGGAATTGCGCGAGAAGCCGGCCGGCCGCCAGCCGATCGACACCCGCACCGTGCCGAACAGCCGGCTCGACGAAGTGATCGACGGCGTCGGCCGCGCGCTCAAGGCCGGCAAGCTGGTCTACTGGATCTGCCCGCTGGTGGAAGAATCCGAGGCCGAAGGCATCGAGCACCTCACCAACGCCACCGAGCGCTTCGAGCGCCTGCAGCAACGCTTCGGCGACCGCGTCGGCCTCGTGCACGGCCAGATGAAGGGCACCGAAAAGGACCGCGTGATGGCGCAATTCGCCGCCCACGAGATCGGCCTGCTTGTCGCCACCACCGTGGTCGAGGTCGGCGTCGATGTGCCCGCCGCGTCCATCATGGTGATCGAGAACGCCGAACGCTTCGGGCTGGCGCAATTGCACCAATTGCGCGGCCGCATCGGTCGTGGCTCGGAAGCCTCCACATGCCTGCTGCTCTACAAGGAGCCGCTCAACGAGATGTCGACCGCGCGATTAAAGGTGATCCGCGAAACGTCAGACGGGTTTCGGATCGCCGAGGAGGATCTGAAACTGCGCGGTGAAGGCGACGTGCTCGGTATCAGGCAAAGCGGCCTGCCCGGCTATCGCATCGCCCGTTCCGACGTCCATGGCCAGCTCATCACGCAAGCCCGCGACGAGGCCCTGCGGATCCTCAAGGACAACCCGAAGCTCAAAGGCGACCGCGGCGAAGCGCTGCGGTGTCTGCTCTATTTATATGAACGGGATGAGGCGATCCCGCTGATCGGAGCCGGCTAAATCCCGGCATGGTGCAGTTCTCCTTGTTGGCAGAACTCGTCATTTGGCCCACGCCAAGGCTCCAGCTTGCGCGAAAGGCTAACGTCGCTGACAACCCAAACAGCTTGTGCGCTGATTTAATTCAAGCGTCGCGATATTTAATTTCGACAACTCCAACTCGTCAATTAACCCGTTAACCTTTCATCCCTTGACAGCCGTCAGGCAATATTAATACCTTATTAATTATCTCATTCGGTCATCCAAAAAGTTTGATCAGGCGCACACACCTCGTGAATTGAACAGCCAATCAATCCTTTTGATCGCGTCTTGTTATTTCCGTTGCACAATTTTTGTGGAGTTTTGAGCAATGACCGTTTCCTGCAACATCGCGCCAGACGCGATCAATAACTCCTTTACCGTGACTGAAGACGCGTCAAACGTCGCTCTGAACGTCCTGGCAAACGACAAGGACGCCAACGGAGACAAGTTGACGATCGTCGCCGTAAATGGCGCCTCGATATCCGTGGGCCAAACGATCAAATTGGCGAGCGGGACCCTTCTGAAGCTCAACTCGAATGGCACATTTTCCTACAACACCAATGATGTCTTCGACTCGCTGAATTCGGGTCAGAAGGCCACTGAAAGCTTCACGTACAAGATCACGGACGGAAAAGGCGGCTACGATACCGCGACCGTGACG
>JANLYJ010000086.1:0-6629 GCA_031365555.1 Gemmatimonadaceae bacterium
CACGTAGTAACACGTAGGACTGCAAAATAAGGGGGAACAACATCGAACCATCAATGCTGTTCCCCCCTTCAGTTGTAGTGCTACGTGTAACTACGTGTGCGCTACGTGTCCTACGTGCGAACCGCCGTTAAGCTAAGCCCGAATAGCATCCTTCTTCCCGGGATTAGCCTTCTGCAGCCCGGTCTTGTACGGACGCTCATCGTAGCCGGTGTAAATCTGCCGGGGACGGGCGATTTTTTGTTCCTTGTCGAGCAGCATTTCTTCCCACTGCGCCAGCCAGCCCGGCATGCGGCCGATAGCGAACAGGACCGTAAAGAAGTCAGTCGGGAACGCCATCGAGCGGTAAATCAAGCCGGTATAGAAATCGACGTTCGGGTAAAGCTTGCGCGAAACGAAATAGTCGTCCTGCAGCGCGATGCGCTCGAGCTCGAGTGCGATCTCGAGATCCTTGTCGATACCGACACTCTCGAAGATTTCGTCAGCAAGAACCTTCACGATTTTTGCGCGAGGATCATAGCTCTTGTAAACGCGATGGCCGAAGCCCATCAGCTTGCCCTTGCCGGCCTTCACGCCTTCGATGAATTGCGGAACGTTCTTCACATGCCCAATCTCTTCGATCATGCGAAGCACCTGCTCATTGGCGCCACCGTGCAGCGGCCCGAAAAGAGCCGCGATACCGGCCGACATTGCAGAGAATGGGTCGACGTGTGAAGATCCCACCGCGCGGACTGCATTGGTCGAACAGTTCTGTTCATGGTCTGCGTGCAGAATGAAGAGAACTTCAAGTGCGCGCGTGAAGGCAGGATTGGCCTGGTACTTCGGCTCTGTCATTCGCGCGACCATCGAGAGGAAATTCTCGACGTAGGAGAGATCGTTATCCGGGTAAACGAAGGGCAGTCCCTTGAGGTGTCGATAGCAGTAGGCGGCAATCGTTGGGACTTTTGCGAGCAGGCGGATCATCGAGATGTTGCGTTCCGTTTCGTCGAAAATATTCCGCGACGACGGATAGAACGATGCGAGTGCTGCTACAGAGCTGTTGAGCATCGCCATCGGATGCGCATCGTACCGGAACCCTTCCAGGAACTTCCGCATGTTTTCGTGCACATACGTATGGAAGGTGATGTCATGTACGAATCCATCGTACTCTTTCTGGTTTGGCAGCTCGCCATGTCTCAGCAGCCATGCGACTTCGAGGAAGGTCGCACCTTCGGCAAGCTGTTCAATTGGATACCCGCGATATCGCAGAATGCCCTTGTCGCCATCGATAAAAGTGATCGCGCTGCGACATGAAGCCGTGTTCAGGAACGCAGGATCATAGCTGACGAGACCCGGATCATCCGGGTTGTCGGACTTGATCTGCTTGAGGTCGGTGGCGCGCACTGCGCCATCATTTATTGGTAGGGTGTACGACTTCCCGTTTCGGCCGTCTTTGACGTCGAGCTGCGTAGACATTCTCTTCTCCAGTTAGTCCCTAAAATCTAGCTGAAGCCATTTCCAACGGCAGGTTTCGGGGCGACTTCGCCCGATTCCTGACTCCGCTGGTAGAGGTTACGGCGCGGCAGGCTTGCTCTGGAATCCCTTGCGTTCCATCACACCCCAGTCTTTCCTGCCGCGCAGAAACTTCCACAGACCCTTGAGCCGCCACCATACGGTCATCTGCCTGTAGCCCATGTTCTCCAGCAGCGTCAGACCAAACAGCTTTACCCGGTCCCCGAACCGTTCGTATCGGTGAAAGCTGAGATCCTCGAGAATGAGGGTGAATGCAGTGAGAGCTGTGCCCAGGCCGTACGCGGTGAGATAGAAAAGCAGCGCGAACTTCAAGTCCAGCATCCCGAAAGCCAAGCCGACCACCAAGCCGATCAAGCCGAAGGCTTCAACCAGAGGCGCGCACAGCTCCACAAAAACGTAGTACGGAATCACCACCATTCCCGTCACACCAAACTTTGGATTCAGAAACATGTCGCGATGTCTCCACAAGACATCTGCGAGTCCGCGCTGCCATCTGTCGCGTTGACGGCTGAGAATCCTGAGCGACTCTGGTGCTTCCGTCCACGCAACGGGATCGGGCACGAATTCGATCGTTCCGGGTTTCCCAGCCTCATAGGAACGACGTTTCAAGCGAATGACAAGCTCCATGTCTTCGCCAACCGTGTCATGTAAATATCCGCCGGCATCCAGGACAGCTTCCCGCCGAAAGAGTCCAAAGGCGCCTGAGATAATCAGGTTACCACCCAGGCGATTCCAACCGAGTCGCCCGAACAGGAATGCGCGCAAATATTCAATGATCTGAAATCCGGCGACCATGTTCCGTGGAAGGCGTGTTACAGACACCCGTCCCGATTCGACCGTCGATCCGTTCACGATTCGAATGGTTCCCCCGGAAGCCAGCACATTGTTCTTGTGCAGGAATGGCCGGACCATTCGCTGCAGACCATCCGCTTCGATCAGCGTATCTGCATCCATCGCGCAAACCAGTTCTCCATGCGCGAAGTTGAGCCCGACGTTGAGTGCGTCGGCTTTTCCTCCATTCTCCTTGTCAACAACGACGAGGCCTTTGTATGTGCGCGACCTGTAAATAGCTCGAACGGGCTTAGTGGCGATGACGTTATCATACACATTCTTTACGGGAACAAGGTCGAAGCTCTTCACTAGTACTTCGATAGTTGAGTCTTTGGACCCGTCATTGATCACGATCACTTCCAGCTGCGGATAGTGCAGCGCGAGCAGCGCCCTCAGGCTCACCTCTACCGTTGCCTCTTCATTGTATGCGGGAGCCAGCATCGTGATTGTTGGAGAAAGCCGGGAGCTTAGCAGCCGCCACCTGCTTTCACCCGAGATCAAAAGCATATGGCGACGCATTTCGAGGTAGGCGCTCACCAGCAGCACCAGATACCACCCGTTCACGGCAATGAAGTACATCAGAACGATGAACTCCGACTGCCGCAGAAAGGATGCAAGCCATCCGGCGAGTATCTGACTCATTCGGCCAAAGGAGTATCGAGAATGAGCTGCGCTATGTCCGAGGTGCTCGCGTCACTGCTTAACGCTGCCCGCTGCAGCAGCAGCATTCCTGGGCCGCCAATCTTTCTCAGCGCCATCGCAGATTCACGACGCACTGACCAGTTCGTGTCGGCGAGCATCTTCGACAACTGCACTGCGGCCGGCCAGTGTCGCATCTTCCCGAGTCCGGCGGCCGCGGCGGCTCGCACGTCGGGAACCGGGTCATTCAGCGCCTCCATCAAACGGTTCTTGGATTCGTCGCTCCCAATCGAGGCGAGCAGTCGCACTGCCGACGTTCGAACGGACGGGTCTTCATTTCTGGAATGAAGCAGGCCAGCTGCAAGAAATCGGGGCTCTGCAATCGCCGCGGCAAGCTCCAGTCCCAGCTCCGCCGCCGTGCCATCGCTTTTGTCGAGATATTCGCCCAGCGGAATGACAACTCCTGGGCCCATCCGGAGCAGCGCGTCCTGCACAGCAAACCGGAACTCTGTGTCCGAGTCGCCAAGTAGCGCCAGCATGTCATCGATTACGGCTGGAGTCGGCTGAATAGCTGCCCACTCTGCGGCCTGCGCCCTGACGTCGGGGTGGGGATCGCGCAGGAGCTTGCGTACTATGTCATCCCGCTCATCCAGATTCGTGAGCAGCCGAGCTCCACGGAGACGATTCTTCCATCGACTGCTGTTGCAGTAGTCCCTCGCCGCGTCAACGAGGCCGGCCGTGCGCGCTGCCATGCGAAGCCGGTCCTTCGCATCTCCGGAAATGTTGCGGGACATCTCCAGAAAGGCGGTTGTCTTCACATTCCTCGAAAGATGTTTCAGCACCTGAATATCGTTTGAGGACTGCGACATGCCGGCAATGATCTTCACCAGCGCGGTCCTGGCGTGAACGAGCTGCCGTGTATGGCGCTGCGAGATAACGTAAAGCCACGCTCCGTGCGCGAAAAAAACGACTACTGAGAAAATGAGTAGCCCAAGCTCGATTTGCATGACCAAATCGAGAATTCTTGGATTAATCACCCAGGTTTCTCGCGGAGCACGGCCTTCAGCTTTTGCATCAGAACCGGAACACTGAACGGCTTGGTGATGTGATCGGTTGCGCCCATCTGCAGTGCCGACAGGATGTCGCCTTCTCCGCTGCGAGCGGACAGCATGACTACCTTGGTATTTGCAATCACGCGCTCCCGCGCGAGCACCCGCATCACGTCAAGGCCGTTCATACCTGGCAGATCCACGTCGAGAAGAATGACCCTGGCAAACACTTCAGGGACTTTGGCCGTCAGCGCCGTCACTGCCCTGTCGCCGCTTGAAAAAGCAGCGTAACTCAAGCCCTGGGTTTCGAGGCTGTGAGCCAACAACCCAACAAGCGCCTCATCGTCATCGATGACAACAACATCCACACGCCTGGTGGCTGCGTCTACAATAGTGCCCGCCGCGACGACGCTCTCTGCGCCCGCGTGCGAAGCCGCTACAAGCGCATTGGATGCTGCCCGCACAAGTGAATCGAGATCCACGCCGTCCTGCGGGAACTGTGCAATCCCGCCCTTGAATGCGGCAATTGCCGCCTCGGTACCGGCTACTGCGCTGCGTTCATTTTCAAATTGCGCCAGAATTTCGCGGAGCCGGACGGCTGCATCCACCTTGCTCGTACCGAAAAATCCGACAACAAACTTTCCGTTAGTCCATCTCCCAACAATATCCTCGGTGCGAAGCGACCTTACGAGCGTCCGGCCCAGCGCACGCAAATCGTCATCAGCTGTGCGCGCATCAGCCTCGAGCTCACTCGCGTCGAGAATCGCGATACAGAAGGATTCCCGCCGGCGCCCGGCAAGCCGGAGAAACCTGTCCAGAAGCTCTCCGGCCTTTCGCTGATTTGCTATCCCGGTGGCTGAGTCCACTTCGGCGAGCTGGTGGTTCAATCGCGCGCGCTCAAGTCGGTTGCTCACACGCATGATCAGCTCGGCAGGAACGATCGGCTTTCGAATGAAATCGTCGGCGCCCGCACTGAATGCCCGCTGAATGCTCGCTGCGTCGTCGCGGCCGGTCACCATGATGATGGGTAGGCGTGCCCAGTGCGGATCCTGCCGAAGGGCGCGACAAAGTTCGATTCCACTCACGAATGGCATGTCGATGTCCAGCAGCAGGAGATCCGGCTGTTCATCGTCGAGGGACTCTGTGAGCTTAAGCGGATCGCTGCTCACGACGACCCGCAGGCGGGCAGGCTCGAGGAGTGCGCGGATGCCCGCCAGAATGTGCGCATCATCATCCACGGCTAGTATTGTGGCTCTCGGGCCTGCGAGCCGCTCAAATGCCGATACTACCTCTGCAAACGTTCTTCGCGGAGAAATAGGTTTTTCAAGGAACACGTCTGCGCCGCGGCGGGATGCGTCCAGCCGTGTCTGAAAGTCTTTCGCCGCTGAAAGAGCGATCACTGGAACGCAGGGAATCGAAGACGAGAGATCCTGAATAAACTCCAGAGTCGTCTCGCGTTCCTCGAGCTCCGGAATGCTTACAACAGCGAGCGCCGGCCGGTCACGTTTAATCGCTTCACGGGCGGCAGCTACATTCGCGGCCGTTGTAATTGAAAATCCGTGCGTCTCGGCTTCCATGCGCAGCGAGGACGTGAAAGATTCGTCGTCCAGAAGCACGAGCAGCTGCCGCCCAACATTCGCCGTTGCAGCGGGTGCAGTGGCTTGCAGAGTTTCTGGGACACCCTCGAGGTCGGCTCGAAGACTGATCACCTTTTCGGAAAGCTCGACGGAATCGGCCGGATTGAGACCGGAGTTGGCAAAACGCTGCTCGATTTCCTTTGCAATGCGGCTGCTGCTGGGAAAGCCGAATGTGCCCGCAGAACCCGCAAGTTTATGCGCTTCCCTTTCCGCCTCCGCGCGCGCGTCCTCCGAAAGATTTCCTTCGAGCAGCGCCAACACAGCCAGCTCGAGTGTACCCACTCTCGCCAGCGTCGTGTCACGGAACCGCTCCCATACTTTTGCCAATGCGGCCGCGTTCTTCTCGGCCCGCGCCGGCTCGACCGGCTCGGCAATTTCGACCCCGAGAAGCCGAGCTGCTTCCCGTACAACTTCATCGACGTTGAGTGGAAGAAAAAAGATCCGGCTGACGCCGCCCTCTATAAGCGGCGCTACATATTCGGATGCGCCCAAGCCGGACAAACAACACCACGTTCGTTCCGGTTTCCGCGGGGCGCTTGACACCAGGTCCGCATAGACGTCGGCTGCCCGGCGGCCATCGAATCCGTCAGCAATTACGAGGAGCGCAATTTTTTTGGACTGAATACCTTCGCGCAGGTCCTCGGCCGATCTAATCTGCTCGACGCGAACGTCTGCCAGCTTCGACTCCAAGGAAGCGCAGACACTTTCAGGAACGCCGCACAGAAGAAGAGTCTGGCCGGAGCTCACTTCGCGCTCTTAAGAAGGTTCAGGATGTCCACTGAAAGCGTGTCAGGATTGTATGGCTTCTCTGTTAGTCAGCGTTCCAATTCAGTAGTTTGCTCAAATGACTGATGTGGACAAGATCGGCGGCGGCGGCTCGAGGACTGATTCAAGGTTAACACGGGACAATCCTCGTCGCCTCGCCATTTTGTCGGGAATCGGGGCTTTAGCGCTGATTGCCGGC
>JANLYJ010000094.1:0-5349 GCA_031365555.1 Gemmatimonadaceae bacterium
AGGCCGCCAAGCAGAGTGACCGATTTTTCGCCAGCGAGCATGACGTACGTTGCAAGTCCCATCACAACCGCGGCTGCTATCAGCATGCCGAGAGAGAGGAATCTCTTGTGCCACCAGCTGCGGGTATCTTTCACGTCGTAAGCTGTGTTCAGCGCGTCGATGAAAGTTGTGAAGATGTTCGACCCCGAGTACGCGGCGAGAAGCGCACCAACCGATATGAGACCCGGCGCGCCTTCACTGAATACAAGATTTTTGAGAACGTCAGAGAGCACCTTCGCTCCGTCAGGCGGGAGCGTGAGGCGTGACAGGATTCCGTTGATTATTCCCTGTTTGTCGCCAACGAGCGCGAGAAGTGGGGCCGCAAAGAGTATGAATGGAAAAAGCGAAAAAAACAGGTTATATGCGACCTGTGCCGCGACGCCGAGAACGTTGTCATCGAGCGTTTCGCTCCATGTCTTTTTTGCGAGGTCCTGAACGCGGTAGCCCAAGATGATCATTTTCGCTCCATAGGCGGGCGAAGGGGCAAGCGTCAGGCCAGAGTATTACCGGCTTTCCAAAAGCGGGTTAGGCTGTTGCGACTGAAGTCTTCTTCCGGAAGCCAGTCAGGATGACAGCTCCAAAGCCAGTCACAAAGGCAACGAACGTCACGGCAAGGGCAAAGGTCCGGGCAAGGGAACCGAGCAGCGGTACAGGCGTCAGCAGGGCGACAATTGCCCACAGTCCGATGTAAGCGAGCATTCCGACAAAGAGTGATCTCAGCTCTGCACCGCGCTGCGTGGTGTCCTTGCGAGCGCCGCGTGTGAGAGCATTTCCAGTCAGCTGCGCGACCGCAATGAATCCAAGCGTGGCAATTCCCAGGATGATTATCGCAAAAGCGAGAATCCCCAGCGGAATAAATAGAATCCCGACGACTGTGATTGCCATCGCGACCACAAGTGCAACGAATGCCGGGGCCACAGCCATTCCACCCAGGATTCCGGCGAAGAACGACTTGCCGACTCCAGCCTGCAATGTCTCATTCACTCGCGTAAGCTGACCGCTGCCGAGCACGAGTGCTCCGAAACCAATGATCAGAATCAAGGCAAGGAAGGCGAGGGTCGTGACCGGACCAACCCAAAGTCCGCGCGTTGCGTACAGTGCAGTCGATCGCGTGAGCATACGCGGGGCATTGCGGTAGTTGCGAACGCGACCGCCGATAGTACCGCCTTCGTTTCTCACCGATCCAATTATCGAAATTGCGTCGCCAGTTATTCGCGCGCCGCGATGCACGATCACATCGCCTCGCAGTGCGATTGCATCACCCTGGACAGTTCCGTAGACGTCAAGATTTCCATTCACCGAAGCGACTGACCCTGAAGACGAAACGTTCGCTCCTACAGTCTGCGCCGCCATCCGCATTTGTGCCGGATGTGAACTTCTTACGAAAGGGAATACCGCGAGTACGGCAGCAAATAGGAGGGTTTTCATTGTCTAAATCGTTCGCGGGTTGAGTGAAGCAGCTTTCTTGAGCCCGGCGAGAGCCGCAATCCCGCCTGCGGCAAGCCCACCCACCATTAGCGCGCTCTGCGCCGATCCACCTGAATTCATGTATCCCAAAACGTTCTGACCAAGGGCGCCGTTTACGACGTCCGCAGTCCAAAGACTCATACCCGAGATCATGCTATCGAGAGCCAGACTGCCAACAAATGAAGCGAGACTCAGGTTGGCCACGACGACGACTGCCGCGGCTGTAGTTGCCAGGCTGGTCATGGCTGCGAACGCGCCAAGCGCATACCGGGCCGGCCGCGAAGCTGGAATCCAACGACCAATGGCGGGCGGAATGGCAAACTCGGGCTTCGCAACTGAAACGGGGCGCTCGTAAGCCCGTACGGACACAGGGGCTCTTACAGGCGCGCGCTGCTGCTGAAAGACAGCCACCTGGCTCATCACCCTGTTCGAAAAATCCGCAGAGGGAGAGAACCTGGGGAGCCTCAGCAGCTCATCCAGTTTTGCGTCGAAGTCGTCGTTGTTGTTGATAGTCACCATGTCCTCACAATGGAGTACGCGCCCTGTAGGGCCCAGGTTTCAAAGAATTTCATCGAACATCCTCGAGGGCGTCGCGGAGCTCCTGACGAGCTCGGTGGATGTAGGTCTTTACGGTGCCCAGGGGCAGCCCTACGATCTCAGCTATCTCCTCATATGAATATGCCTCGACATGCCTGAGGAGGATGCAGGACCTGTATTCCGGCCGAAGCCCCCCTATTGCCTTTTCGATTGCAGAGCCGAGCTCCCTGGATTCGAGCTCCTCCAGCGGGGACTCACCCGGCGAGACGATGGCCAAGGCCGTGGCCTTTTCCTGGTCAGGGGTCGAGGCGTCCGGTGACCCCTCGATGCTCACAGTCTCAAGGTGGCGTTTCCGGAGGTGATCGATCGTTACGTTGTTCGCGATCTTGAACAGCCAACTTGAGAACTTGAAGTCGGTACTGTACCGATCGATGTTGTTCAGGATCTTTATGAACGTTTCCTGCGAGAGGTCCTCGGCGAGCTCCCTGTCGCGAACCATGCGGAAGATGAGCGTGAAAACCGGCCTCTCGTATCTGGCCAGCAGCTCACGATAGGCGGGCTCCCGCCCTTCTTTGGCCAGCGCGACAACTGCCTGGTCCGATAGACTGGCGAGATGCGGAGTTTTGGGGGCAGAGGGCATAGCAGGCATCTTCGCGCACTAAGTTAGCTTGCCCCTGTCCTATGCGCCCGACCACTTTTCCTCTATGCCAGTCGCAATAACCGAAGACGCCATATCAATCGCAGCCGCGGCCGGGAGCGGGGACAAGCGCGCGTACGTACGCCAGATCTTTTCCGAAATAGCGCCGCGATACGACCTGTTGAACCATTTACTCAGCTTCAACATCGACCGGAGGTGGCGGAATAAGGCTATTTCGGTCCTCCATCCAGCTGAAGCTGGTGGGCTCTATCTCGACCTTTGCGCAGGGACGCTGGACGTGTCCGACCAGATGACCGGATGGCCCGCGTTCAAAGGTCGCGTCGTGAGCGCCGATTTTGCCGAGCCCATGCTGCGGGCGGGGATTGCAAAAGCCAGTGGCCGGCCGATTTCGCCAGTCACCGCCGACGCTCTCGACCTGCCGCTTCGCGATTCGAGTGTGGACGGTGCCATCGTCGCATTTGGAATACGAAATGTTGCAAGTCTTGACGCAGGACTGCGGGAAGTTTTCCGTGTGCTCAAGCCCGGGACCCGCTTTGTAATTCTCGAGTTTTCGACGCCGAGGTTTGCGCCGGTTCGCTGGATGTACCATTTGTACTTTCATCACGTGCTGCCCTTGATTGGCGGACTGATAAGCGGACATGGGACAGCGTACCGTTATCTTCCACGTTCGGTCGCGAACTTTCCTGTACAGGAAGAGCTCGCAGACCGG
Source organism: Gemmatimonadaceae bacterium (assembly GCA_031365555.1). Classification (GTDB taxonomy): domain Bacteria; phylum Gemmatimonadota; class Gemmatimonadetes; order Gemmatimonadales; family Gemmatimonadaceae; genus UBA4720. The sequence continues at coordinate 3,411 of JANLYJ010000094.1, forward strand.
ATGAGAGGCGCGGGATTTCAGGAAGTATCCTGGAAGTCGCTCACCTTCGGAATCGCAGCCATCCATCAGGGCGTGCGCGCCTAACCGGTAATCAAGTGAGTATCGATACACTCCAGGAATTCATTTCTGAAATAGAAAAAATCGGCGAGCTCGTAAGAATTACGGCGCCGGTGAAGGCGAAACTCGAGCTGTGCGAGATTGCCGATCGTGTGATGAAGCAGCCGGGCGGCGGAAAGGCGTTGCTGTTCGAGCATGTGATTCTGGATAACGGTGAGCGGTCACGCCATCCCGTCGCGATCAACCTGTACGGATCGATGCGGAGAATGGCTTTGTCGCTGGGCGTTGAGAATCTCGATGACATTGGCGCGCGGATAACCGGGATGATGGATCTCAAGGTTCCCGACGGCTTGATGGGAAAATTGTCGATGCTGCCACGGCTGCTTGAAGTCTCGAAGTTTCCGCCACGGGTGAAGAGCGGGAATGCGGCGTGTCAGGAGATAGTCTATCGTGATGATCAGGTAGATCTCTCGAAGATACCGATCATTACCTGCTGGCCCGAGGATGGCGGACCGTACATCACGCTTCCGATGGTGATCACCATGGATCCGAAGCGCGGGATCCGAAATGTCGGGATGTACAGGATTCAGTATCTCGGCCCGCGGACACTGGCGATGCACTGGCAGCGGCACAAAGTTGGCGCTGCGCACTGGCGGGAAATGGCCGAGCGGGGCGAGAAGATGCATGTGTGCATCGCGATCGGTGCTGATCCCGCGTCGGTGTACAGCGCCTCGGCGCCGCTGCCTCCAATGGTTGACGAATTTATTTTCGCGGGGTTCCTGAGGAAGTCACCAGTAACGCTGACGAAAGCGGTCACCTGCGATCTCGATGTTCCGGCTGAAGCGGAGATAGTGATCGAGGGATACATCGATCCTGCGGAGGATCTCGTTGTAGAGGGACCATTCGGCGATCACACAGGATTCTATTCCGAGGCGGACCTGTATCCGCAGGTGCATGTGACCGCGGTGACAATGCGAAAGAATCCGGTGTATGCGACGACGATAGTGGGCATTCCGCCGATGGAAGATTTCTATCTCGGACATGCGACTGAAAGAATTTTTCTTCCACTGCTGAAGATGACAGTCCCCGAGGTGGTGGATTATCACATGCCTTCGGAGGGAATTTTCCACAACCTCGTTTTCGTTTCCATCGACAAGCAGTATCCCGGTCAGGCGTACAAGGTGATGAACGCGATGTGGGGACAGGGACTTATGTCACTGGCGAAAGTGCTGGTGATTGTGGACAAGGAAGTGAATGTCCGGAATCCACACGAGGCCTGGTGGGTGGCGCTGAACAACATCGATCCCGAGCGTGACACGCGGTTCACGATGGGTCCCGTGGACGTGCTCGATCACTCCAGTCGCGCGTTCACTTACGGGTCGAAGATGGGCATCGACGCGACGAGGAAATGGCCGGAGGAAGGATTCACGCGTAACTGGCCGAAGGTGATCAAGATGGACGAGGTGACTCGCGCGAAGGTGGATGCGATGTGGCCGTCGCTCGGCATCAAGTGAAGGAAGGCGCGCTGGAAGGTCAGACATACAGTGGAAAGTCGCTCGCGGTACGGTACGCGAATTTTGTAAAGCTTCCTCACACTCTCTTTGCGCTTCCGTTTGCTCTTGTTGGTGTGACATTGGCCAGCTACGTCTCGCCGGTGACGATCTCGATCGTTGCATGGGTGGTAGTTGCATTTTCGGCTGCGCGATTCGCGGCTATGGGGTTCAACAGGATTGTGGATCGCGAGATCGATGCGATCAATCCGCGCACAAAGGCGCGTGAAATTCCATCCGGTGCACTTACGACTCGCGCAGCTTCGATTGCCGTTGGGGTAGCTGCCGCAATATTTGTTTTCGCAGCGTGGAAGCTCAATCCCTTGTGTTTG
>JANLYJ010000108.1:0-7517 GCA_031365555.1 Gemmatimonadaceae bacterium
TACGTGCCCTACGTGTAACCAAAAGAGGTTAGTCTATAATTTGCGGCGCCAGGAAAATCCGGTCACTGATCTTCGACCGGATTCTTTCATACAAAAGCTTTCCCTTTTCGGCAGACGCCAGGGAAGGCATGCCGATCGATCCATTACTGGCGTTCGGGATTTTCAGAGACCCGCGCCGGTACCGTCGCAAATGCTCACGCGACATCATGTAATCTCTCGCGAGCTGCACGTGCACAAGTTCAGGGCAGAGATGCAGCATGAGAGATGTATCAACTTCATCGCCATGCATGGCCTCACGCTGTCCCTCAAGCAGATCCGACAGATTCAAACCAAAAATGTCCACCACCCTTACTCTCGCTCCGGCGGTGATGACTGTTGAAAGCGCTTCCTGATGCGGATCGTGCCCGTGTGCAGTCAGCAGGATGAACTCGCGGATTCCACTGCCCTCCCATGTGTTCAGGAGATCGTTGAGCAGGGCGTGCAGCGTTTTCCGTCGCAGACTCGCGTTGCCAAGAAAGTCTCTCTCAGTGGTCACGTTGACGCCATATTCTACGGTCGGAGCGCGCAGCACTCCGTACTCCGCAGAGAGATCGTCCGCGAGGTGTTCTACAATGATCGTGTCGCAGCCGAGGGGAAGGTGCGGTCCATGCTGCTCGCAGGTGCCGACTGGAACAATCAGCCGGGCATCGGTGGCTATAATGGCGGCTACCTGAGCGGGAATAAGCTCCTTCAGCCTTCGCGGACCTGACATTGGCAGGGAAAGCTCGGAAGGCGATTTTGCAATCGGGGAGCTCGCCGGCACACCTTCAAGCTCGGGACTGTTTTGATTAACGGGAGATGTCATTAACGCGCTTATAAGTAGTAGTGGCGTAAGAAGCCGAAGGCCCCGCCGCCGCGCAATGCTGCTGGCTCTCGCCATTTTAGCGCTAGGAGTAGCGGCGTGGATCCGCTTGCCCGGAAACGCCATAGACGAACAGCTTACTGAGACTCGCAGAGAGTCGGCTGCAATTTCTGCGCTTCGCGAACAGCTTGCATCTACCTCGGAAGATCTGGAGAGCACTGCGACTCGCGCACTCCAGACAGTGACTAATGGCCCCCGCGCCTTTGTGGAAGCAGAGCGGCTCACGACCTCATCCCGCCACAGGGGTCTGGTTGTCTACGAGTCGGGAAGACCCTTCGCGTGGACGGGTCAACTATATGTAGGACCTGATTCGCTTCCGGCCGGGATGAGTGTTGTCCGGGACGACTTTTATACCACTCTCAACTACACGGTGAGAAGTGGCTCGCGAACAGCTGTTGCGACTTCTCTGCTGCACGCAGTCGCTCCTGCGAACCGGGTTGCAAAGCCACTGGACGAAGCGCTCCAGTCGCGCGCCGAAGTTGCCGCGTTCACTTATGCGCCTCCGCAGGACTCGGCCGGTGGCGATGTTGTCCTTTCGTACAAGGATGTCTCCCTGCTGCGCGCGTCCGCGATTCCTCTCCCCGCCTCCGCGATACAGCTCGATCGCGAAACAGGCAGGCGCACGCGCGGAGTATTGATTCTTTCTGCCCTCCTTTTCGGTCTGCTGCTGATAGCCTTTCGCGACCGCCGGCACCTGGCTGAAAGGCTGTTCGCAATTGCAGTGTCGATTGTCTCGGTTGGAATGGTGCCGTGGAATACGCTCTCGAACGTGGCTTCAATGTTCGACCCGGCGATCTTTTTCTCGCGAGCAGCGGGACCGTTCTCGTCAAATGCAGGAACCGTCCTTTTCATCTCTGCGATCGCACTCCTCACTGCATATGCGGTGATTCGGGCAAGTCGTCGCGCAGTCAATCCAGTTTACGCCTGGCTGTCGATACCGCTTGGAGCCGCAGGATTGTTTGCGGCTGCTACACTGGCTCGAGGAATTGGCCAGCCTCCGACAGGGACGACACCCCTCTTCTGGATCGCGTGGGAGCTTCCACTTTTTCTCGTCGCATTCACAGGACTTCTGTCGGCCGGTTGGCTTGCACGGAGCCAGCTGAAATTGCTCAGCGCGTTTCGACTCGCGCTTGCGGCAGGCGTAACCGCGTCCGTCTTTGCAATCTGGTTGGTATGGAGCACGACCCTGCAAGCCAGGCTGCGGCTGGCCGAAACTGATCTCGCGAGCATTGCGGCCGGCGATGACTACTCGGCGGCACTGCTTGCGCGTTTCGGTGAGGAGCTGGCTGACGGGGTTGACCTTGGTACCCGTGCGGGCCTTCTCAGGCGCTATGCAGTTTCTGATCTGGCCGCTGCGCAACTTCCAGCAGAAATCACGACATGGGGAATCGACGGGACGCCAATCGCGTCACTCGAAGTTGCTCCGCTCCGGCCGGATTCGGTTGTGTTGCGACAACTCGTTGCGCACACGCTTGCTGAGGGATCTGCTGTTCAGCGGGCTCCGGGCGGAACCGGAATGCAGCTCGTGCTCGGTGTGCCTTCGTCGTTCGGTGTTACTACAGTAGTCGTCTCGCCTCGTTCGCGTCTCGTTGCGTCAGGACCCTACTCTGCGATGCTTGGCCTCGACTCATTTGGAACGGGTGACGCGCCTTACAGTGTGTCGCTCGCTGAGGTAGGTCTTTCCACTCCCGCGTCTGCCGACGATTGGCGGCGGATAGGAGATGAGCTCCACACCGATCGAATCGTTCCCGTGGCGGGGGGAAATGCTCGTGCTCACGCGGAAGTTGACCTCCGGTCATTCCCCGCGCGCGCCGAGCGTGCGGCACTTTTGGTGATGTTCAACCTCTGCGCAGCAGGGCTGCTATGGCTGCTGGTCGCGTTGGCGGAGCGTGGCTTTCCGCGTTGGCTGCGGGGCCGGACAATCGTTTGGATGCGCACGTACCACGCACGCCTCACACTGGCTCTCTTTCTTTTCTTTGTAGTTCCTGCGCTTTCCTTCGCGCTCTGGTCATACCAGCGTTTGCGTGCCGACGATCGTCAGGTTCGCGAGCTGCTCGTGGACGAGTCGCTGCACGCCGCAGCCCTCGGCACAGTTTCGCAGTCACTCGACACCTCGTTCAGAAGGTTAGAGGCGCCGATTCTTCTGTATGTACATGGCGAGCTGGTTGGAAGCACCGAACCGCTGTTGGATGAGCTGAGACCCCTTGGAGTTTTTCTTCCCCCTTCTGTGCAGCAGCGTCTCGCAGCTGGCGGCGAGCTCACTGCAGGGTGGGAGCAGCAGCTTGGCGCTGCACCGGTGCTGGTTGGCTACCGCGCCGGTGTTGGGACCTCCGGCATGCGATACGTGCTCGCGGCCCCTGCGCGGCGCGATGAGCTCGTTCTCGACCAGCGCCGCCGCGACCTCGGAATTCTTGTTCTATTCGCAACTGCCATCGGCGGGCTTGCTGCGCTCTGGCTCAGCGGGTTTGCCGCCAAGCGCCTTGCGCGTGATCTCGAGCTGAGCCGAATCGAGGTGGCGCGGGCAGAGCGGGTTCTCGCCTGGGGCGAGATGGCAAGGCAGGTTGCGCACGAAATAAAGAATCCACTCACGCCTATCAGGCTGGGCGTGCAGCATCTGCGACGCGCGCGGAAGGATTCCAGCCTTGATTTCGATCGGGTACTGGACGAAAACGTAGCGCGTATCCTCTCCGAAATTGACCGCCTCGACGAAATCGCCCGCACGTTCAGTCGCTATGGAAGTTTGCCGGCGGATCTGCCGCCCGCCGAGCCAATTGACGTCGCTGCGATATTACGTGACGTGATCGACCTCGAGCAGATTGGAGAAGGGAATGTGCGCTGGCGTCTTTCGGGCGCCGACCGGGAGCTGCGCGCGCTGTCACGCGGCGACGAGCTCAGGGATGTTCTATTGAATGTTTTCGAGAACGCCCGCCTGGCCGGAGCGACGGAAGTGAACGTGCGCGCCGAGCGAGATGCCCGTCAGATCCTGATCGATACAACGGATAATGGCAGTGGAATTCCGCGCGAAGTGATGCCGCGGATTTTCGAGCCTCACTTCTCGACGCGCACCACGGGCAGCGGGCTCGGTCTCGCAGTAAGCAGGCGATTGATAGAGTCGTGGGGCGGGCGCATCGACATAACGAGTGATGGTCCCGGTACACGGGTGCTGATTCTCCTCAAGATGCCAACCGAATGAGCACACCAGGTTCTCCTATACCGGCTCCAGCGCGGGCACGCGATCCGCTTCCGCAACATTTGCTTGACTGGCAGCTCCCGCCGGGATGGAGTTGGGGTGGAGAAGGACTGTATGGTGACTTCCGTCACTATCAGCAGGTAATCGACGGACTGGGACGGTCGCTTTCGCTCGTCACGGCGCCTGACAAAGCGCACACTGCATGGCTGAAGGTTGAAGCGCGATTCCTTGCGCATCGCAGCCATCCGTCGATTCCGTCCACATACCATTATTGGGCTGCCGACACAGATGTGCGGCGCGGTCCTGGATATCTGCGGCGGTGGGTGACGGGCGAAACAGTGCGGAAGCGCGTCAACCGAATGGGCGAGACCGACATTCCATTTGTGTTGCAGGTCTTGCGCGGCGCATGCTCGACACTCGCGTATCTGCACGATACGGGTCGATCACATGGCGGCGTTGGTCCGGACACCGTCTGGCTCTCACCGGGCGGACGACTTTGGCTGCTGGAGTGGCAGTGGGCAATTCCACACGAAGAGATTCCTGCGGGAGCTGTGCCCTCATGGCTGCGCGCGCGCGACGTAAAATCAGAGTCGAATCCCGGCAGGCAGCTGATTGGGCCTGGTATTCCGACCGCGCCCGAATGGGAAAGCGAAACCTGGCGACCGACACGGGCCAGTGATCAGTGGCAGGTGGCAGCTATGTGTTTCACCGCGCTCGCCGGAGAGCCGCCGCCGAAAAACGATGTGCCTCCAATTGGTCTTGTGCGGCTCGAGTGTCCCGCGCGTCTTGCCGCGGCACTCGATCGCGCGCTGCAGCCGAATCCTGAGGACCGGTTCCCGAACATTGTTGCGTTTCTTCGTGAGGCCGATGCGACATACACGTCGCGCTCGCTCTTCATGGTCTCCGGCGAAGTAGAAAGTGCCAAGCCGCTCTCGCCTGAGGACAGATTGCGAATTTCCCTTGGCGACGAGTTCGAAGTTCTGTCACGTCTGGGCGCAGGCGCATTCGGAACTGTATGGCGCGCGCGCGATCTTTCGCTCGAGCGCGAAGTCGCTGTAAAGGTCATGCATCCGCACATCGCGCGTGACGACCGCGCGCTGACTCAGTTTCTAAGGGAAGCGCGGCTGGCGGCGCAGCTCGCGCATCCGGCGATCGTCCCTATCTATGACTGGGAGAGCAGGGGCGGGCTTTCATGGTATGTGATGGAGCTGGCCGAAGAAGGCTCGCTCAGCAATCTCGTGGAGAATTCCGGACCGCGCACGATCGAGGAAATTTCTCCGCAAATCGAGCTGCTGCTCGAAGGATTGTCTGCTGCACACTCCGTCGGGATCATTCACAGGGACATCAAGCCGGAGAACGTTCTTATCGACAGGTATCATCGGTGGCGTCTGACCGACTTCGGTATTGCCAACGTCACTGGTGAGGTAAAGGCGATGGGGGGCGGGACACCGGCCTTCGCGGCTCCGGAGCAACTCTTGAATGAAGTCCAGGGTGCGCCGACAGATCTTTTTGCTCTCGGGGCAATTGTCGCATTCGCTCTGACAGGGACACGGCCATTTGGAGATGGCGAACCGACCGCAATTCTGGCCAGGCAGCTCTCAGGCGACTATGACGTTTCGATGTTACCCGTCTCCATAGCTGACTGGCTGCACAGCGCCTTCAATCCCGAGCCTGACAAAAGGTTCGCGGATGCGGCGGATATGAAGCGGGCATGGTGCGAGGCGGTTGACGCAGCCCGGAATGATGACCATCGGACCGGTTTTCTGAGCCGATTGCTGCGCCGGGGCACCTAAAAGACCCATTTGTTCGTTTTAGTACGAAAAATGGCGCTAATATTGCATACCCCCACCGTGGCAGAAATTTGTCTGGACGTAATCGTCCAACGCGTTCAGGGACATATGTTTGCGAAATTTTGTCGCGAGCCTGTATCACTGGATTTCCGGACCGGTTGCGCTAGAATTCCCGATGTAACGTCAGGCCCCGCTTCGCTTTGGGGGCCCAAACACCGCATCGGCATGTATCCTGCCTTAGGGCAACGCGATACCGCAGTATCCGGTTGGGTAGCTGTATCCACCATTTAGAGAGGAAAAGAATTATGAACAGAAGAAGTTGGACCGTCGCTGCTCTGACGGCCATGCTCTTCGGCGGAACGGCTGCGGCGCAGGAGCCGGGTTCGCTGTTGGTAGGCGGTTTTGGGCAGTACACGTACTTCGACAAGGCTTACAAAATCGATAATGGTTTCGATTTTGGTAAGCTTGGTGTCGGTGGACGTATCGGCGCATTCGTGACGCCGACAATGTGGTTCGAAGCCGAAGGATCGTACACGGCAGCGGACTATGCAAACGCAACGTTCGGCAAGGTCAAGTACGGACCGCTGTCGGCAAAGATGATGTGGAAGATTCCTTCCTCTTCACCGGCTTCACTTCACTTCGGCGTTGGCGGAGTCCTTACGGAAGTCCGTCCCGATGAGAACAACCAGCCGGTTCGCGGCAAGGGTACGTACAACTACGGCATCGAAGGAGATGTCGGGTTCCGCTTTGGACTCGCAGGCCTGAACTTCCGCGTAGATGGACTCGCGGACTACATGCCGGATCCAGCAGCTCTGAACCTGCGCGCGCAGGCCGGTCTCGAGTTCTGGCCGAACATCTCGTCGTGGTTTGGCGACACGGGTGGAATGATGGCTAACGCTTCCGCTCCATGGGCGCCGGTAATGTGGTGGGATGTCCTCGACGGACCCCTGCCTGGAACGATCGAGGTTGGTGGCTTTGGTCAGGTTACGTACTTCGGCGATGATGCCGGTGCGGCAACGGGTCCCGGTCGTCCGACTGCAATTCGTCCAGCGAAAGATTTCTTCGGCAACATTGGATACGGCGGACGCCTTGGTGTCTTTCTTTCCGATCCGAAGTGGGAGCTTGAAGGCGATGGTTCTTACATGGAAGCCGATCGTCGTACGGGGACAGGACTTGGAACCAAGACGTCGCCACAGATCAAGTATTCGACCTTTGCACTTCGCATGAACTACAACATCCCGATCACCACCAACACCCAGTTCATTCTTGGCGCCGGTGGAGTTCGCACCAACTACAACTTTGGTGAGAACACGGGTGGCTATACATACAACTTCGGCGCAAGCGGACTTGCTGGTGTCCGTGTTGGCATCGCGAACCGCATAGCACTGCGAGTCGACGGTATCGCCGACTACATGCCGACGCCTTCGAACCTGAATCTGTCGGCTCGTGCAGGACTGAGCTTCCTCATCGGTGGTATGCGTCGCGTTGCGATGTGCACCGTCCCGGGCAAGGAAACCCTCACGGCAGCTGATGCTGGCTGCTTCGTGCCCTGCCAGTACAACTCTTCGATCTCGAACACTTCGCCGAGCTGCGTTGCTCCGGTCACGATGTGCTCGTACATGGGCATGGGTAACAT
>JANLYJ010000194.1:0-3002 GCA_031365555.1 Gemmatimonadaceae bacterium
CATCGAGAATGTCGAAGTTCACCTGCTTTGGCATAGCCGAGAAGATAACGCGCATTAGCTTTCTCGCAGATGCCTCAGAGCAAATCCAGAAAAAAAGATTCCTTCAGGAAGCGCCACCCGACCCTTATAAGGTCCCTGATACTCGGTGTGACGTTTATCGCGGCACTCGGATTCGGAGTGCTGTACGCCTCGTGGGCGCTTATCTGTCGGTCGGGCGCTTGCCCATCGATCGAAGTACTCGACCAGTACACGCCTAAGCAGACTTCCAAGCTCTATGCCGTGGATGGCCGTTTCATCGCCGAGCTCGGTTTGGAGAAGCGCACGCTCGTAAAGCTCAGTGAAATCCCGCTGACCGTCCAGAACGCTTTCGTAGCGACTGAGGACAGACGGTTCTATTCGCATACGGGAATCGACTGGCGTCGAGTTTTCGGCGCAGCTTTCAAGGACGTGATTTCGCTGGGCTTCAGCGAAGGCTTCTCCACGATCACGATGCAGCTCGCGGGAAACGTTTTTCCAGAGAGCATCGACAGACGCGAACGGAGCGGAGTGGGCGCGCTCGTTCGCAAGCTGAAGGAAGCCAAGGTCGCACGCGCAATCGAAGCGCGATATGACAAGAAAAAGATTCTTGAGTTGTATCTCAATCAGATTTCGCTTGGCAACGGCGCATACGGTGTAGAAACAGCTGCGCAGCGGTATTTCGGAAAGTCGATTCGGGATGTGAACATTTCCGAGGCGGCGCTGCTCGCCGGTCTTCCAAAAGCGCCGCAGCGTTACAATCCGCGGCGTAACCCAGACCGTGCGATGCTGCGGCGCAACACCATCCTTGAGCTGATGCGCAAGGAAGGCTACCTGAGTGAAGCCGACGCCAATCTCGCGCGATCATATCCGCTGCAGCTCGCAGGGAAAACGGAGTCAGGTGAAACGGCGCCCTATTTCGTAGAGTGGATTCGGCAGCAGCTGGACGCTCAATTCGGCAAGCAGCTCTATGAGCAGGGATTGAAAGTCTATACGACTCTTGACCTCGACATGCAGACTGCCGCAGAGCGCGCACTGGAAAAGCAGATCCGCGCGATTGAGGCGGGCCGTTGGGGCAAGTACTCGCACGAGACATACGAGCATTACACAGCGCGTGTCGCGGGCGACAACGAGGCCGAATCAAATTCGCCTTACCTGCAGGGTTCGTTCGTAGCACTCGATCCACGCAGTGGTGCCGTGCGTGCGATGGTCGGTGGACGCGACTTCTATGACTCGAAGTTCAATCGCGCAGTTCAGGCTCTGCGGCAGCCGGGCTCTACATTCAAGCCGATCGTCTATGCTGCAGCGATCCAGAATGGTCGTCCGCCTTCATACATTCTTGACGACTCTCCGCTGAATCTCCAGCGCCCGGGTGCTCCAGTCTGGTCTCCCAAGAATTACGACGGACAGTTTCTGGGTCAGATCCCGCTGCGAAAATCGCTATACGATTCACGCAACCTGTCCACCATTCGCCTCGGCATGGAGCTGGGTGAGCAGACAGTAATCGGCGAGGCGCGCAACTTTGGAATTACCACTCCAATTCCGGCCTACCCGTCAATTCACATTGGCGCAGCAGAGGTTTTGCCGCTCGAGCTGATTTCCGCGTATTCGGTTTTTGCGAATCTCGGTATTCGCGCAACACCGAATGCAATTGTGCGCGTCGAGAATGCGCGGAAGGAAATTCTCTGGCAGCCCACCCCGACAAGGACTCAGGTGCTTTCGGCGGAGGAAGCCTGGATCATGGTTGACATGATGAAGGACGTCATTCGCCGTGGTACAGCTGCAGGATCGGTTTGGGGTGCTGGGTTTACTGTGCCAGCCGGCGGTAAAACCGGAACCACAAATGATGGCACCAACGTTTGGTTCGTTGGCTATACTGCCGACATCGTCGCTGGTGTGTGGATGGGACTCGACCGTCCGCAGAAAATCATTTCGAACGCTCAGGGTGGAAGACTTGCCGCTCCGGCGTGGACGTCGTTTATGCTGGAAGTGTATCGTCGCAAGCCGAAGCCGCCCGACTGGCCGCGCCCTTCAGGTATCATCACGCGGGACATCGATGTCTCGACCGGATTGCTGCAGACGCCCTACTGCCCGAGAGAGCTCATTGGTGTCGAGTTCTTTATACCTGGCACAGAGCCAACGCGCGAATGCGACAAGCATTACTCTGGTTCAACGTATGGCACTCCGGACTACTCGAGTCCATTGCCGCCCGTGGACTCTTTTGGACGCCCTCAGCCACAACGCAATTCGCCGACGGGGAACCAGAACCGTGTGATTCCTGGCGCTGCTCCTGTGCCATCACGTTCGCGAGACACGTCGCGTTTCCGCCCCCGACCGGACACCTCGCGCATCCTCAATAGCGACAGCCTGACGACTCATTAGTGCCGTACCGTTTTGGTTACCGCTTAACTCGAGAAAAATCAAATGGTAAATCCAGCAAAAAACACGATCTGCATCTGGTATGACAAGGATGCTGAGGCAGCGGCGCAGTTTTATGCGAAAACATTTCCTGACTCTTCCGTCGGCGAGGTAACCCGCGCACCTGGCGACTTCCCGTCAGGAAAGAAGGGAGACGAGTTGACTGTGCAGTTTACCGTTCTGGGAATCCCGTGCATGGGCCTCAACGGCGGGCCTGCATTCAAGCACACCGAAGCTTTTTCATTTCAGATTGCGACGAAGGATCAGGAAGAAACCGACCGGTACTGGAATGCCATTGTCGGCAATGGCGGCCAGGAGAGTGAGTGTGGATGGTGCAAGGACAAGTGGGGTTTGTCCTGGCAGATTACGCCGGTCGCGCTGACGCAGGCAATCACCGATTCTGATCCCGCCGCAGCGAAGCGCGCATTCGATGCGATGATGCAGATGAAGAAAATCGACGTCGCAACAATCGAGGCGGCGCACCGAGGCTGATCGCGCATCACACAATCCTGACACTGGGGTAAGCCGGTGTCAGGTCTATAAGAAAAGGGCGACCTATGCCGAGGACG
>JANLYJ010000226.1:0-4380 GCA_031365555.1 Gemmatimonadaceae bacterium
GAGTTGCTGCTCATGCGTGTGGACAAGATGAGCATGGGCGTCAGTTTGGAAGGGCGGGTTCCATTCCTCGATCACAAGCTTGTCGAGCTGGCGCTTTCCATTCCCACCGAGATGAAGACCCGTGGCAACACGCTCAAGCCGCTTCTCAAGAAAGCAGTGCGCGGAATCATCCCTGACGAATTGATTGACAGGCCGAAGCAGGGTTTCGGAATTCCCGTCTACGAATGGTTTTCGCAGGAGCTTGGAGTGCGGGCGCGGAAGGAAGTGATGGAGTTCGCACAAAACACTGACTTTCTCGATCCAGTTGGTGTGCAGAAGCTGCTGGACAGCGGACGTGCGCCACAGATATGGTACCTGTTCAATCTCGCTCTCTGGTGGAAGGAGTACATCCAGTGAGCCGCGAGCTGTTCACACACGATCCGCAGTCTGGCTTTCGCTTCACGCCGAATGTAAGGACGCGAGTGTCGCACGAAGGCGGCGGCTATCTGGTCGAGACCAACGCCCAGGGTTTCAGGTCCGGGCACGATTTCTCAAAACAGAAGCCCGCCGGCAAAAGGCGTGTTCTCGTTTTTGGGGATTCGTACACGGCGGGCGACGGTGTGAGCAATGGCGCACGGTACACGGACATTCTAGAGCGCAGGCTCGGTTCTAGCGAAGTGTTCAATCTCGGACTGCCCGGAACCGGCACCGATCAGCACTACCTCGTGTGGCAGAACTATGCGAAGACAATCGCGCACGACGTGGTTGTCATTGCGGTACAGGTCGAGAACATAAGGCGGGTCGTAGCGCGGTACAGGGAATTCAAGTCTGCGGATGGGAAGGAATATTTTCTTGCGAAGCCGTACTTCGAGTTGAAGGGCGATTCGCAAATAGTCCTGAATGGAGTTCCTGTCTCTGCCGAGCGTGTTGCTCCTGAATCCATGAGTGACGCTGCCAGGGCGACGAGTGATCGTGGCGGAGATTGGCAGCTGCTGAGAAAAGCGGTGGACGCGGTTGGACCCGGCGCGAAGCGCGCCATCCAGAAAATCGTTCGAGTGGATCCGCTTCCGGCGTATGCTTCGCCTGACAACGCCGACTGGAAACTGCTGCGTGCGATACTCATGCAATGGATTAGCGAGATATCCGTTCCCGTCATAGTGATGCCGCTGCCGTTGTATCACTACATCGAAGACCTGGCCGACCCGTCAGGATATCAAGCCCGTTTTGCAGAGCTGCAGCGCGATGCGCGTACGGCTACAGGCGCTAACATAAAAGTTCACGACCCGCTCCCTGCGGTCAGGGGACTGCGTCCTGATGCGCGCCGCGCATTTCGTTTTCGCGACGACCCGCATCCTACCGAACTGGCGCATCACTTCTACGCCGATTCGCTGGCGCCGCAGGTCGAAACCATTCTCGCGGCGGCTTCAGCATGACCTACGTGCTCGGCGTCTCGGCTTTCTATCACGATTCCGCAGCTGCAATCGTCAAGGACGGTGAAATAATCGCTGCTGCGCAGGAAGAACGCTTCTCGCGAAAAAAGCATGACCCGCGGTTTCCTCGCGCCGCCATAGACTATTGCCTCGGTGAAGCTTTCATCGAGCCAAAAGAGATTGCTGCAGTAGCGTTCTATGACAACCCGATCCTGACGCTGGACCGTGTGATCAAGTCGCTCGCCAGTGTGGCACCTAAAGGGAAGGATCAGTGGCTGGACGGTGCGCGAGGTCTTTTCAGCGACAAGCTGCGTGTGCAGGAGCATGTTCGAAAGTCGCTTGGGATCGACCTGCCCGTTCTCTACACGGAGCATCATGCATCACACGGCGCTTCAGCATTCTATCCGTCGCCATTTAATGATGCTGCGATCGTCACGATTGACGGAGTAGGTGAGTGGGCAACTACCACAATCGGGCGTGGACGCGGAACCGAAATCCAGATCCTCGAACAGATCGACTATCCACACTCACTCGGTTTGCTCTATAGCGCGTTCACCGCGTTCTGTGGATTCAAGGTCAACTCGGGCGAGTACAAGCTCATGGGGCTCGCGCCCTATGGGACGCCACGGTTTGAACAGGCAATTCGTGAAAAGCTGATCGATATTCGAGCTGACGGATCGTTCCGCCTGAACATGGAGTACTTCGGCTACCTCGACTCCATGCAGATGACCAACGACAAGTTCGAGAAATTGTTCGAGGGCCCGCCGCGGAAGGGGGAGTCCCGCATCACTCATCGCGAGATGGATATCGCCGCTTCAATCCAGTCGGTGCTGGAAGGAGCGGTGCTTGGAATCTGTCGTCACGCCACTGAAGTCGCGGGGTCGCGCAATCTTGTATTCGCAGGCGGCGTGGCCCTCAATGCAGTCGCGAACGGAAAGCTTGCGAAGAGTGATTTTCTCAACGGCTTCTGGGTGCAGCCCGCAGCAGGTGATGCAGGGGGTGCGCTGGGCGCAGCTCTTCTCGTATCGCATTCACGTTTTGGGGCACCCCGGCCTTCGCGTCCTGCCAAAGCCGATTCGCAGAAAGGAAGTTTGCTAGGGCCCGCATATTCGTCCGAAGAGGTGAGAAGCTTTCTGGACCGCAACGCATATCCATACAAGCGGGTTGATGCAAAAGAGCGTGCGGCAACTGTCGCTGCTGCGCTGGCAAATGGAATGGTGGTCGGACTTGCAGCTGGACGCATGGAGTTTGGTCCACGTTCCCTGGGCGCTCGCTCCATTCTCGGGGATCCTCGCAACACAGACATGCAGACGAGGATGAACCTCAAGATCAAGTTCAGGGAATCGTTCCGCCCATTCGCTCCGGCAGTGCTCGAGGAAAGGGTAGGCGACTATTTCGATTACGAAGGTCCGAGTCCCTACATGCTCGTCGTCGCTCCGGTACGTGGGTCGATTCGAACCCCCGTTGAAGGGAGTGTAGAATCCAGTGACGATATGCTGGAGACAATTCGCAAACCCAGAAGCTCAATTCCCGCGGTGACACATGTTGACTACAGCGCGCGGCTTCAGACGGTTGGAGCTGATGCAGAACCCGCCTTTCGCGAGATTCTTGAAGCTTTTGATGCGCTCACGGGATGCGGTGTTCTCGTCAATACGTCATTCAACGTTCGGGGAGAACCCATTGTCTGCAGGCCGGCTGACGCGTACCGCTGCTTTCAGCGCACAGGTATCGACATGCTCGTCCTCGAAGACTGCATCCTGAACAAATCGGACCAGCCTGCCCGCGACGAGAGTGCCGACTGGATGGATGAGTATGAGCTTGACTGAGTCAAGGCAAGCAGCATTCGCCGCATTCTTTGACAAGTTGTCAAAGGCAGCCACGTCCAGGGGAAAATCCTATTTCCCGGCGGGTCCTGACGCAGGCCAGGCGAGTTACTATGTGCCGCGCGCGGACGCAGGGAATTACGTGAGTGAGTTCGAGTCGGCCAGATTCGAACAGGTGCTTCGCACGCGGTGGGCTTCCGATCCTGAGCTCCTGGACCTGATTCCAGATCTCGTAGCGTTGTTTGAAGTCACCACACTGGATGATGGCGATGAGCGCGGCGATGTGTCTCCCTTTATCTACGAGATGTTTTGACCGGGAGACTGGGACGTGCACTGCGAATGTCGCCGCTTGCACTCGCGCGCAGGCTTGTGCGTGAAACGCAAATTGCTTCCGCTGACGCCGAGCGAAGGCAGGTTGATTCAGTTACTCCAACCTACGGCAAGGCATCGCCGGAGCGGCTTGAATCACTTCTATCCGGCCTTGCACCAATCGAAGCCGGCCCGTTTGCATCGCGAGCTGTGCAGCTCTATTGTGATCACCGGTTTGACCTGCTCGGCTCCGGCTGGACGCGTGTTGAGTACGGCATGCAATGCGAGGGACTGGAAGGGATAGTCTTTCCGCCTGCCGCCGCGCCGATAGACAAGCCCGACGCAAGTCGCCTGAGCGCACTCGTGAATGCCGCGAATCTCCGTGAGGCGTCACGTCTCTGGGCGCTCCTCCCGACTGACTACAGGCCGATTGACTGGCAGCTGGATTTTCGGTCAGGCTACAGATGGGATGCACGCACATGGTATCACGATGTTGAGTTCGGCGTGACGAGAGGGGCCGACATAAAGCTTCCCTGGGAGCTTTCGCGAATGCAGCACTTTCCTCAGATGGCTCTCGAGTTCGGTCGAACTGGAGACCAGTCGCTGTGCGCAGAGTTCCGGAATCAGACAATCGATTGGCTTGCAACGAACCCGCCACGGTTTGGGGCAAACTGGTTTTCTACGATGGATGTTGGGATAAGAGCTGCAAACCTCCTTGTCGCGCGCGATCTTTTCGTATCACGCTTGTTCCGGCATCCATCACGCCGCCGCGCCGGTCGCGGGTCGAAACGCGAAAGTTCATCGTGCGGTTGACGGTCGGCAGACGTTCACCGACGACG
>JANLYJ010000229.1:0-1556 GCA_031365555.1 Gemmatimonadaceae bacterium
CTGCCTGCTGCTGCTGATCGAAGCGGCGATGCGCCTGGCCGGGTATGGGTACTCGACGGCTTATTTCCACCAGACCACCATTGGCGAGCGCGCCGTCTGGGTCGGCAATCAGGATTTCACCCTGCGCTTCTTTCCGCGGGCGCTCGCGCGCGAACTGGACCGTCCCCTGGTAGCGGCCAGCAAGCCAGTGGGCACGACGCGCATTTTCGTGTTTGGCGACTCAGCCGCGCAGGGCGACCCAGCCCCGGCTTTCGCCTTCTCGCGGATGCTTGAGGTCATGCTGCGCGCTAGGTACCCAGCGCAGAGATTCGAGGTCGTCAACACCGCCATCACCGCGATCAATTCGCATGTGGTTCTGCCCATCGCTCAGGAATGCGCCCGGCTGGAGCCAGATTTCTTTGTCATCTACATGGGCAACAACGAAGTCATCGGACCCTATGGCCCAGCGACCGTCTTCACCGCCGCGTCACAGAACCTGACGCTGATGCGTGCTGCGATCGCCTTGAAATCCACGCGGCTCGGCCAGTTCATGGACTCCTTGGTGAAACCCCAGGGAGCCAGCAAACCGCCCGACACCTGGGGCGGCATGGCGATGTTCCTCGGCAATCGCATCCGCCACGACGACCCACGCATGGCGGCCGTCTATGATCATTATCGCCAGAACCTGCGCGACATCACCAGCGCCGGCGTGGGTGCGGGCGCGCACGTCATCGTCTGCACCCTGGGCGTCAATCTGAAGGACTGCCCGCCTTTTTCCTCGTGGTCGCGCAGCGATCTTGCGAGCGCAGATCTGGCGCGTTGGAAATCCCTCTACGACGACGGCATCGCTGCTGAATCCAAGGCGCTGCACGAAACAGCGATCAGTGCCTATGGAGCGGCGAACCAGATCGACGACTCGTACGCCGACCTGCATTTCCGCCTTGGCCGCTGCCATGCAGCGCTGGGACACGACACCCAGGCGCTCAACGAATTCAGTTTGGCACGTGACCTGGACGCGCTCCCGTTCCGCGCCACGTCGCGCACCATCGGCATCATGCGTGAGATCGGCGCGAATCGCGAGAACGAGAAGATCCGCCTTGCCGATGTGGCGCACGCGAATGAACAAGACAGCGCACACGGCCTGCCTGGCGGGACCCTCTTTCACGAACACGTCCATATGAATTTCCACGGAAACATGGTCGCCGCACGTACGGTCCTGGAACAGATCGAACCGGCGCTTGGCGTGGCCGCATCCGGTCCCATCCCTTCCGAAAGCGCATGCGCAGATGCGCTGGGCCACAGCACCTGGGAACGTCTGCGCATCGACAGCGAGATGCTCGGACGGATCACCGGGCCGCCATTCACTGAGCAACTCGATCACGCCGATCATGTCCGTCAGCTGGAAGCCGACATCGCACGCCTGCGCTCCAGCGAACAACCCGCTGCTTTAGCCGCAGCCGAAGCTGCCGGTCGCGCCGCGCTCGAACGCCAACCGGATGATTGGCGGCTGCGTGAAGTGTTTGCGCGCTTCCTGCTCGAAGGCCGCGGCGACGCAGCTCATGCCGTCGAAGAGTTCC
>JANLYJ010000244.1:0-1780 GCA_031365555.1 Gemmatimonadaceae bacterium
ACGCCATGTGTCGTAGTCCAGCTTGTCCCAGACGAGTTGTGCCGAGCCAGACGTCGCGGTAAATGCAGAGATGTATTTGGCAAAGTTGCGTATCTCATATGATCCTGGTGACCACGCGGGAATCGAAAGGAGAACGGGCCGATTTGACCGCACATCGAAGGTCATTGCCAAGCCGATCGTCCGGGATACGAGGCGAGCGGAATCGATGCTTATCTGATAGCGCACGTTGGTTATGGGCGCGCTGCGCAGCGAATCTGCCTGCGCCTGTCCGGCGGCTGGCAAGAGTAGACTCAACATACCAAACTTCAATAACCGCACTTTCGCTCCATGAGTTTCGCCTGCGCGCACCGGGTTTGCTATATTCGCGCCAGATAGCGCCGAAAGCATTCTATAGATTGAAAACTGAGGACTGCCATGGCTGCCTGCTTCCGGTGAATACGCTTTCGGCTTCCGGCACTAACTCAGAATTTAGTGCGCCGGCGGCGGGTAGCCGAAAAGCAGGCAGCAGGATGCCATGTCGGTTCTCAGTTGTAGTTCAGCACCACGCTTTCAGTACACCTAACCCGTAGCCAGTGATCACTCCAGACTCCCTTTCCTTTTTAAAGAAGCTTTTGGACACGCCCGGCCCCTCCGGGTTTGAATCGGCACCCGCCAAAGTGTGGCGCGAGCAGGCGAAGCAGTTCGCCAAGGTTACCGCAGACGTTGCAGGCAATAGCATGGCTGAGGTCAATCCCGAGGGCCGGCCAACCATCATGCTTGCTGGGCACATCGACGAGATCGGCGTAATCATCACATACATCGATGACGACGGCTACACGTACATCTCGGGTATCGGCGGCTGGGACACGCAGATTCTGACCGGGCAGCGCCTCAGGATTCTTGGAAAGAACGGCGATGTGTTCGGCGTTGTAGGCAAGAAGCCAATCCATCTCATCAAAGTCGATGAGCGCGAAAAGGCCGCAAAGATGACCGACCTGTGGGTCGATCTCGGCGTCACCAACAAAAAAGAAGCTGAGGAGCTGGTCTCGGTTGGAGATGCCGCTGTAATCGATTCGCGGACCATCGAGTTTCCAAATGGACGAATCGTTTCAAGATCCATCGATGATCGCATTGGCGCTTTCGTGGTTCTTGAGGCGGTCAGGCGCTACGCAGAGAATCCGGGGAAGGCGCGGGTGGTTGCCGTTGCAACCACTCAGGAAGAAATCGGTTTTCGCGGAGGCGGTGCGACGGTTTGCGCCTCGTGCATCAATCCGCAGATGGCGCTCGTCGTCGATGTCACCTTTGCGACAGATCACCCTGGCGTAGAAAAGAAAGAGATTGGCGAAGCCGGAATTGGGAAAGGTCCTGTCCTGACGCGGGGGTCGATCATTTCGCCTGTTGTATTCAAACTCCTGAAGAAGGCAGCGGAAGACAACTCGATTCCGTTCACGCTGCACGCAGCTGGTCGCGACACCAGTACCGATGCTGACGCAATTCATATTGCGCGTGAGGGTGTGGCAACGGGGCTGGTGTCAGTTCCGAACAGGTACATGCACTCGCCCAACGAGCTTGTGAGTCTCGACGATCTGGACCGAACAGCGGAGCTGCTCGCTGCAACTTGCCGGATGGTGGACTCCGACACTGACTTTACTGCGCGCTGACGACTTGGGGAGATTGATCTAGTGCCACCAATTCCCGCACCGCGCGCGCATGGGATGACGACATCCACAATCATCCCTCTTTACTGGTGCTCTTACGGCGAAGCGGGCAAACCGAAGATGCTCGTCATGCACGGCGGTCC
>JANLYJ010000258.1:0-4679 GCA_031365555.1 Gemmatimonadaceae bacterium
GTGATCTTCCGCGAAAACACAGAAGACGTCTATGCAGGGATCGAATGGAAAGCGGGCAGCCCCGAGGCCGACAAGCTGAGGAAGTTCATCAAGGACGAACTTGGAAAGGACATACGCGAAAAATCTGCTATCGGTATCAAACCGATGTCAGAGTTTGGATCCAAGCGCCTCATTGAAATGGCAATCAAGTACGCAATCGAGAAGTGCCGGGAATCGGTGACGCTCGTGCACAAAGGCAACATCATGAAGTTTACGGAAGGCGCGTTCCGCGACTGGGGTTACGAAGTCGCAAAGGAAAAGTTTTCGGGAATGACCTGCACGGAAGACGACCGGTCCAAGGGTGGAAGCGACGCCAAGGCTGATTGCGTTGTCATTCGCGACAGGATCGCGGACTCGATGTTCCAGCAGATGCTCCTGAGGCCATCCGAATATTCAGTAATCGCAACGCCGAATCTGAATGGCGACTATCTCTCCGACGCAGCTGCAGCACAGGTCGGCGGACTTGGAATCGCCCCCGGTGGAAATGTCGGCGATGGTCTCGCAGTGTTCGAAGCGACACACGGTACGGCGCCGAAGTATGCGGGACTCGACAAAATCAACCCCGGCAGCGTCATCCTCTCGGGTGTGATGATGCTCGATTACATGGGATGGAATGAAGCGGCCAAGCTGATCGTCAAGGGCGTGGAGAACGCGATCAAGGCAAAGCAGGTGACCTATGACCTTGCCCGTCAGATGCCCGGTTCAAAAGAGATTTCGACGTCGGCATTCGGAGACGCTGTCATCCGCGGAATGAAGTAGTGCGCAGCACGATGGTGAAATAATGGCTCCTCGTTTCTCGGCTGCGACTCCGGATTTCCGGAAGAGCGCAGCCCCGTTCGTCGTCGTAGCTCTCAACGACGCTGTCACTCTCGATACTCCACTCAAGGAGCTCGACGCACTACTCGGCGGATCACTGCAGCGCTCGCTGGACAACCGTGAATTCCGCGGAGCGCGCGACGAACAGCTCCACCTCACATCGTCCAGTGGTACGCGCGTATTGCTGGTCGGCATTGGTGCGTTTGCAGATCGTGCAATTGCCCTCAAGCGAGCCGCGTCCATTGGAACACGCCAGGCGCGGAAGCTGGGTGCCACTACGCTCGCCTTCTATGGTGGCGACATTGCGGCGCGTGAGATCGAAGCAGTTGTCGTGGGAATATCCGCTGCTGCATGGAGCTACAATGAGCTCAAGCTGCCAGCGCCAGAAAAGGAAAAGCGCGCTGACCTGGAGCAGGCGATCATCCTTTCGAGTGACCTGGCTGCCGAGTCCGCAGTGCGCACAGGAGAAGTGATTGGCGCTGGACATTCATTAGCGCGCCTGCTCGCAATGATGCCTGGCAATCTCTGCACTCCAGACCACCTCGCCAGCGTAGCCTCAGAAATTGCACACCGTTTCAACATGGATCTCACCGTTCTTGGCCGCGCAGAAATGGAAGCGCAGGGGATGGGTTCTTTCCTCGCCGTTGCACAGGGAACGCCGCAGGATCCCAAGCTCGTGGCAATGGAATACAAGGGCGGGACTCAAGGTTCAGCGCCCGTAGTGTTGATTGGAAAAGGTCTCTGCTTCGACAGCGGCGGCATTTCGATAAAGCCCGCGCAGAGCATGGAAGACATGAAGTTCGACATGTGCGGAGCTGCGGGAGTGATCGGTGCAATGGAAGTCATCGCACAGCTTCAGCTCAAGATCAACGTCGTGGGAATCTTCGGGGCAACGACAAACATGCCTTCCGGTACAGCGATGAATCCCGGCGATGTCGTCGTCAGCCATTTTGGAAAATCGATCGAGATAATCAATACGGACGCTGAAGGACGACTCGTGCTCGCAGACCTGCTCTCATTTGCGCGGCGTTTCAACCCGGCAGTGGTAATCGACGCTGCTACACTTACGGGTGCCTGTGTCGTAGCGCTTGGCCACACGGCGACAGGCGTGTTTGGCACCGACGAGTCACTCATCAATGAAGTAATTGCCGCTGGCAAACGCGCAGGCGAACCCGGATGGGCGCTTCCATTGTGGGACGAGTATCGCGACCTGATCAAGTCGGATGTTGCTGACATGAAGAACTCCGGAGGACGAGTCGCCGGTTCCATTTCCGCGGCGATGTTCCTCAAGGAATTCGTAGAAGGATTCCCGTGGGTTCACCTCGACATCGCAGGTACCGCCTATTCAGAGAGTGACCTGGTGTCGATTCCAAAAGGCCCAACGGGTGTGCCAGTCGGAACTTTCGTAGAATTTGTGAGGGGACGCATTTCCTGATGAAGCGCGGTCAGATTCTACGCGCAGGAGCCAGCCTCGGCATCGCAGTCGGGGCGGTTTTGTTCGCGAGCAGGACTCTCCGCGCGCAGGTCATTGCACCGCCTTCGAGCGAAGTCCCGCTTCCCCCGAAAACTCCGACTGACACGGCGAAAGCAAGGAAAGACACAATCAAGGCACCGATTGCGATCATGTCGGGAATCAGAATTCCGGAAATCGGTCCCGAGTACAGATGGAAAGGGAACGAGATATTTGCCACCGGAGCTATCACTCTTTCAGACCTGCTCGCACGGATTCCCGGCATTTCCATACTGCGCAGCGGCGGCCTCATCTCCCCGCAGATCGCCCGCGACATGGGCGGGCTCGGCAGGGTGAAGATTTACCTCGACGGTGTAGAGCTGGATAATCTCGACAGGCGAAATGAAGCGCTCGATCTTGCCTGGATTCCACTCTGGAGCCTCGAGGAAGTCAGCGTAGACCGCGTGGCCGGCGAAGTCCGGGTCAATCTTCGGTCCCAGACTGTGACGAGCACGACTCCGTATACGCGGACCGACGTTTATACCGGCGACGAAGACACGAACATGTATCGCGGTTTCTACGGTAAACGTTTCGACTCAGGACATCTCGTGCAGCTCGGCGCCGAGCAGGCGAACACAAACAGCGCTCGCGGCGGGAGTGGGGACAAGCTTTCAGTTATCAGCCGGCTCGGTACCTCAAATCGGAAATGGAGCCTGGATGCATTCGCGAACCGCACACACGGGCGGCGCGACCTGCAGAAGTCTCCGCTAGACAGCATGCCGATTCCGGAATACGACGCCACGACTACCACTGCGTACCTGCGGTTCGTTGCAGGCAATGCGCTGAACGGTGCGTGGGGTGCGGCCATCATTTCACATCTCGGCTTTCGCGAATCATCGCCACACACCGACTCGAGCCGCGCCGCTGTGAGCCGGATCCCTGTCGACACGGTGGATACTGCGCGCTCCGAGAGGCAGATGCTTATGCGCGCCGGTTACACGCGGGCAAGATGGCGGGCCACGCTCGAGGACAGAGTCAGGAACATCGATGCGAAGACCTACCACGATCTTACAGGCGGGGCTCAGATTTTTCTCAGCGCGTTGAATGCCGGAGCCCGGGTTGAGCATTCGGGATTTACCAATTCGCGCGCAGAAGCATGGGCTCGGTTTCAGCCGCTCTCTTTTCTTGCGTTGAATGCATCGGCGGGGAAGAACAGTGCGCCTGGATCGGGCTCGCCGATTTATTCACGTACAACCCCAGACGTCAACTTTGTGCAGGCAGAGGTTGGAGTGCGACTGTTTGGTCCGTGGGTGTCGCTGGGGCTCATGACCCAGGATACGCTAGTTGCGGGCGCGCCAAGCGTGTTCCGACAGGGATTTGTAGGCAACAGCTCGGGCAAGGGAACTGCGACTTACACAACAGTGAGAGGGTCATTTTTACGCGACTTCTCATTTGATGTGTACGCGCTCCGCTGGGACAAGGAAGTCTTTTATCGGCCGCGCACGCAGGCCAGATCCGAGCTCCGTTTCCAGACCCAATGGCTCTCGCGCTTCCCGAAGGGTGAGTTCGAATTCAATTCAGCTCTCACGCACAACTACGAATCCCGAACTTTTTTCAGAAAAAACGCGGCAGCTTCCAGCGTGGATGCTGCTCAGCACATTGACCTGCTCGTCGAGATCCGGATTCTGAGGGGAGTGGCCACATACCAGCTTCGCAATCTCACTGGGTACGCTTACCAGAATCTTCCCGGGTATTTCGCCCAGCGAGCGCTTAATATCTACGGAATTCGTTGGGAGTTCTGGAATTGAGTAACCCATTCTGTCGCAACGGCTTACAAACCCTCACATGATAAATAGCATGACGGGGTTTGGGTCAGCGGATGGCACCTCCGGAAATACGCGGATTGCGGTCGAAGTGCGGAGCGTCAACCATAGGTTTTTCAATCCATCCCTCAAGCTTCCAGCATCGATCTCACACCTCGAGGGCGAGCTGCGGGAAATACTTCGGACCCGCGTCGGGCGCGGTCACGTAACACTGACAGTTCGAACAGAAACCGACTCCACGGCCTCGACGGGAATCAATGAGGAGAAGTTCGAATCCGCTCTTTCGGCCCTGCGCGCCCTTCAGGTAAAGCATGGGATACCTGACAATCCCGATCTTGCCACGATCCTCCGCATTCCTGGCGTGCTTGGCAGCACAAGTGAAGCAGCCCAACTCGATCCAGAGGAAGTAAAGCGCGTAGTTGTCACTGCGGTTGACGCACTGGAGAAGATGCGTGTGACTGAAGGAACCCAGCTTACCGCTTTTCTTCGTGAGCATCTCGACGTAATTGAGCGCGGGCTCAGTCGTGTTGCGGCGCGGGCACCCATCCGGC
>JANLYJ010000275.1:0-6818 GCA_031365555.1 Gemmatimonadaceae bacterium
GATTCTCTCCGAGCGCGGCGAGTACAACTTCCTAACCAAGCGGTTCCAGATCAAACGTGGCTCGGCGACGTTCATGAATACTCAGGAGATCAATCCTGCACTTCAGGGAACTGCAGAATACGAAGTGCGCCTCCCCACGCGCGAAGCAATCCGGATTCGCATCGTACTTGGCGGGACGATGCTCAACCCTACAATCGCGCTCGAGAGCGATGCACAGCCGCCAATTCCGCAGAGCGACCTGCTTGCCTACCTCGCATTCGGAAAGCCGTCTGCGTCGCTGCTGCAGCTCGAAGGTTCGGCAGTCACGAGTGGCGGAAGCAGCGGCGGACTGGTTGGCTCGAGCGCGGCGCTCGCGACCAAGCAGCTCGCCGCAGTAGCGATCGGTGTGGCCGCCGACGAGTTCGCCGGTGAAGCCGCGCAGTCGCTCGGTGCCGACGTATTTAACATCACGCCGGCTGACGTGCAGTCCGATGTAGGTTCGTTCCTCCGCGCGACTGAGCTGGAGTTCGGTAAGTACATCAAGACGCACACTTTCGTCTCGGTTCAGGCTCGCCCGGATCCGGAAGCGCTAAAGCGTCCCGGCCTCCGGCTCGAACACAGGTTCGGCGGAACCCGCGGCTACCGCCTCGAGACCTCCTTCGAGCCCCGCTTCCTTCTCAAGGAACCGACGCTCGCCCCGCGTGAGCCGTCAACGACTTCAGTGCTCGGTCTCTTCCTGATCCGCGAGTGGCGGTTCTAAAAGTCCCAACCGAAACACAAATATCCGCGGGTGGCATTGTCGTACGCGGGACTGGTGACCGGGCCGAAGTTGCGCTGATTTCCGTTGGAAGCCCACCGCGATGGCAGCTCCCGAAAGGGCTTATCGATAAGGGTGAATCTCCCGAGACCGCTGCATTGCGTGAAGTACGCGAGGAAGCCGGCATTGAAGCGGAAGTGGTGCATCTTATCGAGAAAGTTGAGTACTGGTACCAGGCCACGCGCGACGGTCAGCGGGTGCGATATCACAAGTTCGTTTACTTCTTCCTGATGAAGTACCTGTCAGGCGACGTCGCAGATCACGATCACGAAGTAAATGAAGCTGCCTGGGTTCCAGCGGGCGATTCTGTGAATCGTCTCGCCTTCAAAAGTGAGAAAGCTATCGCTGAGAAAATGCTCGCTTCGATTGACATTGGTTCGGCGTAGCGTGAAAGAATGAACAGGAGATTCCCGAGTTTGTGAGATTGCTGAGAAGACTTTTGATGGAACTACCTCAGGAAACTCAAAGACTCAGGAATCTCCTGTTCATTCTTTCACCGTACTTGAGTAGTGGCCATTCGACGACGAGATTTGCCAGATGAATGACGACCTTAGATACCCCGTAGGAAACGGCTACTCCTTCGGCGCAGTTGTCGACGAGAACGACTACCCCACCTTGATACAAACAATCGCAGACGCACCGAAGAAGTTGCGCGCGGCGGTTAATGGACTCTCAGATCAGCAGCTCGACACGCCCTATCGCCCGGGCGGATGGACTGTGCGGCAGGTCGTGCATCACCTGGCAGACAGCCACATGAACGCGTACTGCCGAGTCAAGCTCGCGCTGACCGAGGACAAACCGACTATCAAGCCATACGAAGAAGCTGACTGGGCCAAGCTGCCTGACAGTGCAGCGCCGGTTGATATCTCACTGCAGCTGCTCGAGGCGCTGCATCAGCGCTGGGTTATGGTCTGGAATTCTGTTTCCAAAAGCGACTTCAAGACGCGCGGTTTTGTGCATCCGGAGCACAAGAAATTTGTGCAGCTCGATCAGGCGTTGCAGATGTATGCCTGGCACTGCCGGCATCACACAGCCCACATCACTCGGCTCGCCGAGCGTGAGGGTTGGTAGAAGCTAGGCTTTTGTGAAAAAGGGGCGTCTCGCGACACGCTCGTTCGCGAGTTTTCCAAACCGCTTGAGCACGGTCGCCTGATTTCGCTGGATCAGAAACCCGCCAACACCGATCACAGCTGCAGTTGCGATCAGCACTGCCCACCAGAATCGAAAGGCCTGAACTCGCGTTCCAATCTCTGAAGCCGCGGCGGCCCAAAGGCCAACATATGACCAGCTCATGAAGCTGTAGTGGAGCGCGAGCCAGTTCTTTGTAGGACGCGCGATCACGAAGTACATCGCCATCAGCAGGGTCGTAAGACTGGCAAGTGCCGCGATATGAAATGGTCCGAACCCGCCGAATAACCTATAGATCATCAGTGCTGTGACATTCAAACCCAGCATGCTGATCGCATAGACCCACCCAAGCTTGCGATGCGTGCGTGTGCCTTTGGGATTCAATACGACAATGGCACCCACCACCATCGCACTGATGGCAAACGTTAGGTGTACCCAGCCGAGCGGACTCATGTGCATCCCAACGTCCGCTGGCCGGGAAAGTTTCGCTAGGCTTTAGCCGTCTTGGCGAATTCGTCCCAGAGGCGGGCCATCGCACGCATACCTATGCGATAGTTCTCCTCGCTCATCCACTCGTCCGGAGCGTGGGCATTTTCCCCTGGCAGGCCAAAACCCACGAGCAGCACAGGCGCGCCGAGAATGTTTGCGAAGTCGCCAACGACGGGAATGGAGCCGCCCTCACCGACAATCACCGGCTCCTTCTCGAATGCAGTCGCGAGCGCACGACATGCCGCGTCGTAGATGGGTCCGTTCAATTCCGCCTTCCATGGACTTCCGCCATGCAGGTGACGAACGTCAACCTTCACTCCGGCCGGAGCAACCTTCGCGACGTGGGCCTTCATTGCCTTCTCGATATCGCCAGGCTTCTGGTCGGGCACGAGCCTGCAGCTAACCTTTGCCATCGCCTTCGACGGCAAAACAGTTTTTGCACCTTCGCCGGTGTATCCGCTAAGGAGTCCGTTCACTTCGCAGGTCGGGCGCGTCCAGAGCTTTTCGAGCGTTGTGTAGCCTTTCTCTCCGCCAAGCGATGAAGCGCCAGTTTCATGCAGAAACGTTGTTTCGTCGAACGGGAGACCGCGCATCTGCTCACGAATCTTTGGCTCCCAGTCGCGCACCTCGTCGTAGAACCCGGGAATCGCTACATGTCCGTTCTCGTCGTGGAAGGTTGCAAGTATGCGTGCAAGCGCCATTGCGGGATTTACAACCGCTCCACCGTAGCTGCCCGAATGCAGATCCACCGACGGCCCTGTGACATTGATCTCGAAGTATGCGAGTCCGCGCAGTGACGATAGAATCGACGGCTGGCCTGGAGCGAACATGGCGGAATCGGAGATCACACATGCATCACACGTGAGCATCTCCTTATTCTCTTGAATAAAATGCTCGAGATGCTCGCTTCCAACTTCCTCCTCACCCTCGGCGAGGAGAATGACATTCACCGGAAGTTTTCCCCGTACCGCGAGATGTGCTTCGAGGGCTTTGACGTGCAGGTACAGCTGGCCCTTGTCGTCAACGGAACCGCGTGCGTAGATCCGGCCATTGCGCACTGTCGGCTCGAATGCGGGTGTAGTCCAGAGGTTCAACGGCTCGGGCGGCTGGACATCATAGTGGCCATAGATAAGAACCGTCGGCGCGCCCGGAGCGTTGCGCCACTCGCCCACCACGATTGGATGCCCCGGAGTCGTGTGCACCTTCGCAGTCAGTCCGATTTTTTCCATCGACTTGCACAGCCAGTCGGCTGCATGGGCTGTATCGGCGTTGTTCTCTGACTTGGCGCTTACACTGGGAATGCGGAGGAACTCAAAAAGCTCTTCCTGCATACGTGCATCGTTCTTGTCGAAGAATGCATCGAGAGACTGGTCTTGATTCGTCATTTGAATTGAATTGTTTGGATCATCGTAAAGGTGCATCCAGCAGGGTGCGTCGCCCACCTATCGCGCGAATGCTCTTGCGGCGTTCATGCCACCCCATGTTGCGGAGAGGCAGAGCAGCACGCTGAGCAACACATATATAGTAGCGCGTCCCATCTCGCCTCCAAGCATCAACCCGACAGTCTCAGCGCTGAAAGTCGAAAAGGTAGTAAAACCACCACAAAAGCCAACGACAAGAAATGCCCGAGCCGCCGGATGAGCTTGGTCGTTGAGCAGCTTCTGCATCAGTATCCCGATGATGAGACACCCGATGACATTTACTGCAAGGGTGCCGATTGGAAACCCTTTTGCCGAGAACTTTTGTACTGTTCCGCCGAGAACGTAGCGGAGGACGCTTCCCAGCGCGCCGCCGAGGCCGATCCAGATTAGGGTCATTGTGAAATTTAACTGCAACATAAGAACTACCGAGCTGGGAGCAGCTAGCAGCAAGCGTGGGGCTTGGAGCTAGCCAACAGCTTGCTCCAAGCTTTCGAGCTTCAAGCGTGCTGCTCCCAGCTCGGTAGTTCTTAAGTGGCATTCAAAATTCCATATGCCGACTAGATTCCAATCAATGCCCAAGCGTCTCTCCAAATCCACGAGTCCCTACCTCCTCCAACACGCAGAAAATCCTGTTGACTGGTACGAATGGGGAACGGAGGCACTGGATCGCGCGAAGGCGGAAGACAAACCGATTCTCCTGAGCATTGGGTACTCCGCCTGTCACTGGTGCCATGTGATGGCGCACGAGTCGTTCGAGGATGAACAGACTGCGCAGATGATGAATGAAAACTTCATCAACATCAAAGTCGATCGCGAAGAACGCCCGGATCTGGACGCAATCTACATGCAGGCAGTTCAGGCGATGACCGGGCATGGCGGCTGGCCCATGACTGTGTTTCTCACGCCAGAAGGTGAGCCCTTCTACGGCGGTACATACTACCCGCCCGAAGACCGGCAGGGCATGCCTTCATTCCGCAAGATTCTGGGTGGAGTGTCGGACGCGTACATGAACAAACGCGAAGGTGTAGAAACTACCGCCGCTCAGATCCGCGAGATTTACAAGTCGTCGATGACATCGGCGCGAAGTGCGGGCGTGCTCGACGCTCACGTGCTCGACCTCGCATACAGAGCGCTTGCACAGCAGTATGACATTCGAAACAGCGGTTTCGGCGGCGCACCGAAGTTTCCGCCGACTATGTCACTCGATTTCCTGCTCCGTTACTGGAAACGCACCGACACTCCATACGCGCTGGAGATGGCGGTCGACACGTTTCGCAAAATGGCTCGCGGTGGGATCTACGATCAGATCGGTGGCGGGTTCGCTCGATACGCCGTGGACAGTGTTTGGCTCGTGCCACATTTCGAGAAGATGCTCTACGACAACGCGCTGCTCGTGCGATTTGGTGCGCATCTCTGGCAGGCGACTCATGACGACGAAGTCAAACGGGTTACCAGTGAGACCATAACCTGGCTCCGCCGCGAGATGACTTCGCCGGCGGGCGGATTCTACTCCTCTCTCGATGCCGACAGCGAAGGGCACGAAGGTAAGTTCTATGTCTGGTCCAGCGACGAGCTCGACGCCCTCCTCGGCGACGATGCGCGCGCGGTCAAAGCTTTTTTCGGAGTGACACCCAGCGGAAACTTTGAAGGCAGCAACATTCTGCATCGGCCATTTCCCGCGGGACCGGCAGCATCCAGGCTCGGGATGAGCGCTGACGATGTTCTCGCCGCAGTCCAGCGATCCCGATCCATACTATATGATGCGCGCGTGAAACGCGTCTGGCCGGGACGCGATGACAAGATTCTCGCCGGGTGGAATGGACTCATGTTGCGCGGCGTAGCAGCGGCAGCCCGAGCGTTCAACTCCGAAGAGTTCAGGAACCTCGCCTTGAGAAACGCTGACTTTCTTGCGAGCCAGATGGTTCGGGGCAACCGGGTCATGCGCTCGCATAAGGATGGAATAACATCGATTCCCGGCTATCTCGAAGATTACGCTGCAGTCGCGCTCGGCTTCATTTCCGTGTACGAGCTGACCTTCGATGAAAAGTGGGTGAGCCTCGCAAAGGAAATCACCGAAGCGATGATCACATGGTTCTGGGATGAAGATGTTGGCGGGTTCTTCGACACTGCATCGGACGCCGAGAAGCTCATTACCCGTCCGCGCGACCTCACGGACAATGCGATGCCATCCGGGAACTCGCTGGCCATGGAGCTGCTGCTGACACTCGCCGAGCTGTTACACGATACGGATTTGCGCAGGCGCGCCGTGTTTGCACTCGAATCACTTGGGCCGGCGATGATGAAATACCCTACCGCATTTGGCCACGCGCTTGGTGCGGCGGACATGAGCATCAATGGTGCAATCGAGCTCGCGATTATAGGTGATTTTGAGGAAAGAGATTTCAAGGCACTCGCGGCAGTCGCTGCGGAGAAGTACGTGCCATCACTGGTCGTCGCTGCAGGGGCGCCGGGCGAGAGAACTGAAATTGCCCTGCTTCACGAGCGGCCTCTCAGAAACCGAAAGGCGACGGCCTACGTCTGTAGAGGATACCAGTGCGAGTCGCCCACAATTGACCCCGCAGAACTTTCGGAGCAACTCGACAAGGCGCCTCGCGCTAACGCAACTTAAGGTTCTTCAGCTGCATCGAATCGACAGGAGGTTCGAATGATCGACAATTCAAGCCGCATGGCGCAGGGATACGGATACATCGTTTGTCTTATCGCCGTCGTTGTTGGACTCGCTTCGCTGGCGGGAATGGTTGGGTCTCTCTTTGACTACGCCGATCCTATCCACAGCGATAAGTACGGCCGATCGGGAATGTCCGTGACGTCATACAACGCATACAAGCGTGAGTACTACTCTCGTCAACCCGCGCCGTCGCGCGCAGGTCCAGGTCCGGATGCTATGACACGGCCCGCAGACAGCCTTCCAGATGTGACACTCCGCCAGATGTACCAGGAGGATCGCGCAGATCACGTCGATC
>JANLYJ010000293.1:0-1630 GCA_031365555.1 Gemmatimonadaceae bacterium
AAACGCGGATCGCGATACTGGAGGACGAGAAGCTCGTTGAGCTGCTCGTCGATCGTCCAGACTCTCGCCGCATGGTCGGCGACATCTACCTCGGCCGGGTTGACGCAGTGCTCCCCGGAATTCAGGCCGCCTTCGTAGACATCGGAACCGAGAAGAGTGCGTTCCTTCACGCCTCTGACCTCGTGCATGAAATCGAGGACGAAGACGACGAAGATGATGACGACGATGGCGATGAAGACGACACCGAAGAGGTGGAAACCGAAGAAGCAGCGGAGCCAGCGAACGGTGCCAAGCCGAGAGGTGGCGGCGGCGGTGGTGGACGTGGACGCAGGAAGAGCAACGCCAAGACCCCCCCAATTCAGGATGTCCTGAAGCGTGGCCAGGAGATTCTGGTTCAGATTTCCAAGGAACCAATCTCGACAAAGGGTCCACGCGTCACGGCGCAGGTTTCGCTCGCAGGCCGGTTTCTGGTCTACATCCCGGATTCTTCCAAGGTTGGCGTAAGTCGCAAGATCGGGCAGGGCGCTGAACGGTCGAGGCTGAGGCAGCAGGTTCAGGAAATCCTGCCCGAGAAGTCTGGTGGCGTCATTGTACGGACTGTCAGTGAAGACGCGACTCCGGAAAATCTGAAGCGCGAGCTGGACGCACTGATCAACATGTGGAAGAAGATCAAGCGGAAGACCCGCTTCGGTCGGGCGCCGTCACTGGTTCACCGGGAAACCGGGCTCACACGCGGACTTGTTCGCGATCTTTTCAGCTCGAAAGTGGACAGCCTGACCATCGACTCGAAGTCGGTCTTCAACGAAATCACCGAGTATCTCAAGGGAATTGCGCCCGACCTGATTCCCCGGGTGAAGCTTCACGAAGGCGATGCGCCACTCTTCGACAAGGCTGACATCGAGCCGGAAATCCGCGACATGTTCAAGCGTCGCTGCAATCTGCCGTCCGGTGGCTACATCATTATCGAGCCGACCGAAGCACTTGTATCGATCGACGTCAACTCAGGCCGATACACAGGCAAAAAGGACCCTGAGAAAACAGTTACGAAAACGAACGTCGAAGCGGCGCACGAAATCGCTCGCCAGCTGAGACTGCGCGATGTCGGCGGCATCATCGTTTGCGATTTCATTGACATGGAGTCCAGGCAGAATCGCGACCGCGTTCTGCAGGAGCTGCGTCAGCACCTCGCGCGTGACCGTGCGCGTACCAAGGCGTTCTCGGTGAGTGACCTCGGTCTAATTGAAATGACTCGTCAGCGTGTGAGAATGAGTCACTACCAGAGCTCGACTACCAACTGCGACATGTGCGGTGGAACGGGACGGGTCTTCACGCCCGAGACCATTGTGCGCAGAATGGAGCGGTCCGTCAGGAAGATGGTGCTCGAGGGAAGAAAGGAAAATCTTCTCGTCAAGCTGCATCCTGATGTAGTGATGTACGTCCTGGAGCAGGAGCGTGACCTTACGCAGAAACTTCAAAAGGTTGCGAATTTCTCGCTCGAGCTTAGAGACGATCCGTTGCTCAAGCCTGACGAGTTCAAGCTTGTGGTAAAAGCGCAGGGCAGGGACGTGACGCAGCAGTACGCGATCGCATAGAAACATCCGGGTGACGGCGGGTTCGCACGTAGGACACG
>JANLYJ010000311.1:0-3195 GCA_031365555.1 Gemmatimonadaceae bacterium
ATAAGCAGAGATCCAGGTGCCGCGACCTTTGATGTTCAGTGGAGTGTGATCGGCTGATGCTTGTCTGATTGCGTCCTGAATGTCTTGCAGCGATTGACTCATGGTCTCGCCGCCGGCGTTGCAAGCCATTCGCGGCACGAATGAATTGGCACAACCTTTCCCGGGTTGGCGCGTTTGTCAGGATCGAACACCCGTCGCAGATCGCACATGGTTGCCAGCGTGCTCTCCGAAAAAATAAGGTGCATGTAGTCCAGCTTATCGAGCCCGACTCCGTGCTCGCCGGTAATACTGCCGCCTGCATCCACGCATGCCCCCATTATCTCGCGCATTGCAAGATGAACCCGCTCAGCCTCCGCGGGGTCGTCGGCATTGTAGGAAATATTGGGATGAAGATTCCCGTCGCCCGCGTGAAACACATTGCACACCATCACATTGTACTTCTCACTGATTGCATGAATGCGTGCAAGAATTTCCGGAAGCCGAGTGCGCGGGATTACTGCGTCCTGCACAACGAGGTGCGGTGAGAGTCGGCCCATAGCTCCAAATGCTTTCTTCCGCCCCTGCCAGAGCTTCTGCCGCTCTGCTTCATCACGAGCAACACGCACGTTGCGCGCGCCTCCGGTTGTGCAAACTTCCTGCACTGTCTTAAGATCGCTCTCAACGCCTGCTTCGAGTCCGTCCAACTCGATGAGAAGGATGGCTTCGGCATCGCGCGGGTAACCCGCTGCATAGATGGAATCTTCAACCACACGGATGGTGGGACCGTCCATGAACTCGAGGGCAGCAGGCACGATTCCGGATGCGACAATTGCGGACGTAACCTTCGCTGCGTTTTCAACTGACATAAAGTCTGCGAGTATTGTCCGAACGACCGGCGGCCTGCGCAGCAGGCGTACGGTTATCTCGAGTGCGACGCCGAAACATCCCTCGGAGCCGATGAACGCGCCGAGCAGGTCGAGGCCTGCGGACTCACCCTCGCGATCACCGAGCTGGATGATTTCTCCGCTGGGAAGAATCGCTTCGATTGCGAGAATGTGATTGAGTGTTACGCCGTACTTGAGGCAGTGCGGGCCGCCTGCATTCTCGGCGATGTTTCCACCTATCGTGCACGCGGCCTCACTCGAGGGGTCCGGTGCGTACAGCAGACCGTGTGGTCCGACAGTGCGATTCAATCTCAGGTTGACCACGCCTGGCTCGACGGTCGCCCGGCGGTTCTCGGTGTCGATGGAAATGACGCGGGTGAGACGGTGAAGTCCAAGCAGCACTACATCGTCCGCGAGTGCGCCACCTGATAGGCCCGTGCCTGCCCCGCGCGGGACGAAGGAAAGTTTTTCGCGCGCGAGCAGCCGCACGACAGCGATTGTTTCTTCACGGGTTCCGGGAAAGACGCCAAGGGAGGGCTGTTTGCGATAGCCGGGAAGTCCATCGGAGTTGTAGACAAGAAGCTCCTGCGGGCGACTGAGGACGAACCGGTCACCGACAATCCCACGCAGCTCGTCAACGATTCCCTGAGAGATCAATCCTTTCCTGTGTTCAGGCCTGCCCGGATTCCTGCGGTACGACGACTGTGAGAGCGTCGCGCGCAATGCGGTACTCGAGCGGCGTATTCATGGCGACGATTTCGCCGTCAACCGCCACGCCAGCTGAGGAATGTCGCAGCTCGATTGCAAACTTCTCTACGATAAAGCTATCCATGTCCGGCGTCCGGGATACGCCCTTCGTCCCGCGTGCAACCGCTGCGAACGCCAGCGCAAGCACGCGTGCGGCGCTGCTTCCGCTTACGACCATTATCTGAAGGCCACGCTCGCCATCGGTGACGCGACTTCCCAGCGAGGGCATTTTGAGCTCGCGTTGTCCCACGCCAACGAACACCATGGGGCTGCGGTAGGTATTTGCCTTTCCGTCTACTTCCACCTCGACGCGCACGGGCCGGAGTCGCGTCATGATTCTCAGGAATGCCAGCGCGCTTGCGACGCGGTAGCCGAACCGCTTCTCGAATCTTTCACGAACCCGAACAAAAGTCACGTAAGCGCCGATCGAGCTCGTATTGAGGAATAGGCGGTCACCGACATAGCCAACATCGACCTTTCGCGTGTGGCTTCCGACGGCGACTTCGAGAGCTTTTGCCAGGTCCGTCGGGATTCCATTGTCTTTTGCGAAATGGTTGAGCGTTCCGCCCGGCAGAACTGCGAGCTCGACATCAGTGCCTGCAACGATTGAAGCCGCACTGCCAATCGAGCCGTCGCCGCCGGCTACGAGGATCCGTTTGGCTCCCTGTTTCACCACCGCCTTGATCGCGTCGCTCAACTGATCGGGCGGCAGTGCGTGAACCTCAAACTTGCCTGAGTCTTCCAGGATTTTTCGTGCTTCGTCCGCGCTTCCGGCCTTTGAGTTAAGAAAGGCTGGTATGGTATTCTGCTGCATCAGGCTCCGGCTTGCTCGATTCCGTGGAGAATTTTGTCGAGCAGTGTCAGCTCGAAGGGTTTTGCTATGACAGTGCAATTCGTGCGCGAGACGAATTCCGAAACGTCCTCGGCCGATGAATCGCCGGTGCTGAAAATGAATTTCGGAAGGAGTGAAGGCATTTCGTCCGAGAGGATTGCGTGGAGCTCGATCCCGGAAACGACCGGCATCTTCACATCGGAGATGATGAGATCGTACCGGTCGATGGGCGCAGAACGCAGTCGATCGAGCGCTTCCTTGCCGTTGACTACTTCGTCGACTACCCAGCGCCGTCGCGTGAAGTAGCGACTGAGCGCAAACCGTATTGCAGGATTGTCTTCGACGAGGAGGGCGCGGAATTCCCGCGCCGGTGTGGAACCGGTCAATGACCGGTCAACTGCGGTGTTACGCCGTGGTCCAAAATCCGGAGAGCGCCGATCCATCGGGCGACTCACGCAGCTTCTCGAAAGCCCGCTCACGGATCTGGCGGATGCGCTCGCGGGTAACTCCCATGAGTGCGCCGATCTTTTCGAGCGTCATCGCTTCCGATCCCTGTTCCAGCCCGTAGTACAGGTGGAGAATCTTGCGTTCGCGCGGCGTGAGGTATTTCCGGAAAACGCGATCGATGAACTCCTTCATGAGATTGAAGTCGGTCACTTCTTCGATTTCGGCGCCATCTACTCCGGCGAAGCGTTCGCCGAGAGTTGAGGCTTCGCGGTCGGACCGATCGACTGGAGCATCGAGTGAGATTTC
>JANLYJ010000320.1:0-11269 GCA_031365555.1 Gemmatimonadaceae bacterium
ATGCCTCGACAAGGAATGCCGCGATCGGTCCGTACACCATGGTTACCCACACAACCTGAATGAAGACCAGCAGTGTCAGCATCACGACGTTGACCGGCGATGAATATGCTTTCATCGCATGGTAAATCGGGTAGTAAGTCAGGGCGGCCAGAAGATTTCCTGTCATCATGATCTTCTTTCGTCCGATCCGGTCCGAGAGTGAGCCGAAGAAAATGAAGAGCGGTGCGCCAAGGAGCAGCGCAACCGCCACGCAGATATAGGCAGTAGTCAGCGGAACCTTGAGAACTGTCTGAAGAAAGAAGAGCGCGTAGAACTGCCCTGTATACCAGACGACAGCCTGTCCCGCCGTGGCGCCGAACAGGACGAGCAGAAAGACCTTCCAGCGCGGCCATGTCCCAAAACTGTCAGAGAGTGGCTTCGTGGATGTCTTGCCCGCAGACTTGAGCTGCGCAAAGAGCGGCGACTCCTTGAGGCGCACCCTGATGTAGTAGGACATCGCGACAAGCAGAATTGAAAGCAGGAACGGTATGCGCCATCCCCAACGAGCGAATTCAGACTCGCCAACGATATACCTGACCGTCAGGATTACCAGCAGCGACAGGAAGAGACCGAGCGTTGCTGTCGTCTGGATGAAGCTCGTGTAGTAGCCGCGCTTTGCGTCGGGAGCGTGCTCTGCCACATACACTGCGGCACCACCATATTCCCCGCCAAGCGCGAGACCCTGCAGCAGCCGGAGAATGACCAGAATGATCGGAGCTGCAATTCCGATGGTCTTGTATCCGGGAAGAAATCCAATGGCCGCAGTGGACCCGCCCATGATCAGCAGAGTGACGAGAAAGGCGAACTTTCGTCCGACTATATCGCCTATGCGTCCAAAGACGAGCGCCCCGAACGGGCGTACGGCGAAACCGACTGCAAAGGTCGCAAGTGTCTTCAGGAAATTGACTGTCGGATTTCCCGCGGGATAAAACTCTGACGAGATGATCGCGGCGAGACTGCCGAAAATGTAGAAGTCATACCATTCGATCATGGTACCGGCGGAAGATGCGCCTATGACTTTCCAGATTCCCTTCTCGTCCGGCTGATTCCCAGCTGCCATGCGTACCTCGCTAAGGGATCTTCGTGAATTTCACCTTGAAATTTCCATCAAACCTCGAGATGTCACCACGCAGCTCGTTGGGATTCTCCAGCTGGCCGGTGAATTTTCCAATTCCCAGCACCTCGATAGATACGCCTACGACAGTGTTGCGTCCGGTTGCCTCATTTGAGGCTGGGCAGGTCGCCGATGTAACCGGGCAGGAGAGATTGCCGCCTTTCACTTTTCCCGTCCACGAGCCGGTAATGTCTCCCCGCTGTGACTGGGAGAGGTCGAGCTTCACGCCGGAAAAGTACGATACTGAATCAGAGGTCTGCCATTTGCCGGCGACAGACCCTGCGCCAGGCGAATTTAGGTCCGGTCCGCAGGCGGTAAGAGCAGCTGATACAATGAACACAAGAAAAAGAAGGGCCACACGCATACCGGAAGATGCCTGATTCACACACATCTCCGAAAGGCCGCCTACCCTGTAGATTTCACCCCTCAATGAGTTTCCGCTCGAGCCTTTCACTTGTCGCCCTAGTTGGCGTTCTCGCAGCCGCATGCGCAAAAGACCCCAATGCGCCTGACGCGACTACTCCGCTTACGGGTCACTGGGTTTCTTCTGATACGGTAGAAGTGTTCACATCCTTCGACGTGCACATGGCACAAAACCCCAATGGGATCATCGGCGGAAACTGGGTTGGGACAACCCGGATCAAGAATGGAAAGTGCGACGCCGAATTCGGATGCGCACCGCGAAATGTCGTTTCCGGGTCCAACCTTTCGCTGCGTGTCGATCTCGATATTCTTGGTGCGGGATCTTTCTCCGGGCAGCTGGCGACGAAAGACCGGATTGAAGGAAAGATTATTCGCTTTGGCGTTAAGTACGGATTGACGCTGCGCCGCGTCGACTAGCTAGATCCACCCGCGGCGCTTGTATTCCGAAACCGCCATCGATTCATACAGCCAGAGCTGAAAAGCGCGAAGCCTGTCTCCCGGCTGAACCAGTGTTCCAATCGCGACATCGCGCGATAATGCAGGAACGCATACCACTGACAAACCGACTTTCTCGAACGCCGCACAAGCCCGCCGTGTATGAGTTGGAGAAGTCACCACAGCGACGCGTTTCCATCCTTTGCGGTCAGCGATTTTCCTTGTCTCGACTGCCTCTTCGTGTGTGTTCGCCGTGAACTGCGTTGTCATCAGCTGACCGGGTGAACCTGCAAGTTTGTACAGCCTGATCTGGTCGTACACCGAAAAGAGTGGGGCTTCACTGCCAACCAATCTTATTCGCGTGACCACGAGATTCTTTGCGACTCCCTGCCTGACGAGCTGCAGACCCGTGAGGAGTCTGTCCATCCCCTGCTGGTCGAGAACCTGGTCATCAGACACACTGGAGGATAGGACCACAACCGCGTCAACATTTCGTATAGGGTCGATTCGAATGAAGCTTTGCGCCGGGCGCCGAATGATTGGCGTATAAGCCACCAGCACTATCATGAATGCGAGTGAGCCTGCAATCGCCCACATTATCGGCCGCAGCCGCGTGCGATAGATGACTGCACCAATAAGTGCGCATACCAGGACGCCGCTTGTTCCCCGCGACTGAAAGGGATCGACTACGCTCAGCTCACGGTAACCAATCCAGGAAAAAAGCCCGAGCACCATTCCCGCGCCGGCTTCCAGCACAGCTTTCCGCGAGAGCGGCTCGTACCGCTTCGCGACAGACGTCAGCACCTTATGAGCGGACCTTGCAGATCAATCCGTTGTGCGCCTTGATCACGCCGTCCCGCAGGATGTCGAAGCCGTTTTCCCAGGTGTACAGTCCCAGCTGGTGCACGTTCATTAGCTCTCTATAACCGTAGTTCATGTAGTCGGAAAGAATCGTATAGAAGGCCCGACCTTTCAGCTGATCACGGGGCGTCGTGATGATCGCGTAGCCACCGGGTTTCAGAAACCGGCGGTGAAACTCAAAAGCAGTCGGCTTGTGCTCATCGGGAAAATGCTCCACGAGGCCGATGCTCACTACGATGTCGAACTCCTTTCCGTACTTCAGGTCGCGGATGTCGGCAACTTCGTAGTGTATCGGCATCTCTTCGCGGTACCAGACTCTTTTGTGTCCGGTGGCATTGTCCACTCCAAGAAAGGGATACGCTTCCGGGAATTGGCCGAACCGATCGGTCTTGCAGAAGTCGTCGTAGTCAACGAGAACTGCTTCGCCACCTGGGTACATCGCCATCAGCTGCATCGCTTCGTAGCCTTCGGCTGCACCCAGAAAAAGAATGCGCGGTTTCTTGACGTCGAGTCCGCCGAACATTGCGCGCTTGCCGCGTGGGTCCCATACGGCATCCTCTACACGGTGCACCCGGTTCCAGACTGCGACGTGAATGAGATCCTCGAGTGCTTCCTGCGCGCCTGCAACGTCCATCTTTGCTATCGCCCGCATCAAATCGTCGCGCGCAGCGCGCTGCTCTTTAGGAAGATCCTTCACGAAGAACCCATGAAAATTCCTGTTAAAGAATTTCCATCCTTCCTGCACCGGCATCGTGCCACCCGATTCGCTCTCCCACTTCTTCTTTCCGTCCGCCCACTTTTCAACCTTGTACGGACGCTTCACGCTCTTCCAGTCGAGCTTTGACCAGTCTGTTGCACTTACGTCGCGAAACATGTCGGGAGGCGTGTCCCGCACATCAACGACATAGCTGCTGGTGACTTCGTAGTCACCGATGTTGTGGCGCGAAGACGTGGCGGGAGCGGTCACGGGTCGTTTCTCCTTAGAACTGCAGACGCGACAACCGCAGTGCTCCATCCCAGTGCAAATGGAAGCAGCATCGCGACGCAGACAAGTGCGAAGCCCGGAATCTGAAAGACGCGGGCGAGCGATGCGAGCAGCTCGCCGAATGCGGGTGTCCGCGCGGACGCTGCGAGCATGACAGCCCAGGAGAGTGCAGCGCCGCTGCCTGCCTGCCAGCCCCGAAGGTGAAGCTCGCGACTGCCAATACTCACAATCACGGCGATGAGTGGTACTGCTATCCATCCCAGATATTGCGCGACGAATCCAGTGAGTATCGCTACGAGCAGAATATTTATCAGGCTGCGCATGGTCAGTGGGAAGATGCAGTGAATTTGTAGCTCACGCGACCGGCTGGGAGTTCGGCGGCGGTGTGCGGAAAAAGAATCGCGTCATGCTGCCCTGCTGCCCACTTGGCGATTCGATCGTCATACAACGGACTCGACGGATTGCCTGACTGACCACCAGGGTAAATACCCCATGCGCGAACCTCTGGGCCGAGCTCGACTACCATTCGCCAGCTGGGTCCGTGAAATCCGCTTGCGTCTGACGGACTGATGGTTGACGGACCGCTTTCAACGGGAATTTTGGAACGCGATAGACCTGGAATGTGAAGCAGATGACGGATGTTCGCATACCTGATTTCGCCCCACTGCCAGCCGCGACTGCCAACAGCGCCATACTTGGCCTTCGAAGCCGCCAGGGCAGACCTAAGGCTCCGTGCAACTATGGTCAATTCATCTTCTTTCGCCGGAGTTCGCCTGTCATCCCACCAGGCGTTCGAAGAATCACTCATCAACTCGAGCAGAATCGCGTCGGCTGGAGATGCAACCAGCGAACTGTCCTTTGCCTTTGGATCGAGCAGCTCGTCCCAGGTGCGCCGCTGCAGCTCGGACATGGACTGCTCGAAGAGTGCAGCCTGCGTTGACGTCTTTGTGTAACGCCTGTCCCAGCCTTCGAGAATGTGCACCGCCATAGCCAGCTCACCGTCAGGCCGGCGGGCGAGCTCCGCTTTCGCAGCGCGAAGAATTACGGGCATGAAAGCATCTACGCGCGCGCTTCCTGGATCCGTCTGCATTGCCCGAATCTTTTCCGGAGTCCATGCAGAGTCAGCGCGAAGCAGCTGATTGATCCGCATTGCGCGCCAGGGTGAATACCAGTCTGACCCCATATAGTCTGCCGTTTGTCGTGGATCGATTGGCTGCTGGTTAGCCGACGCCAGAAAACCCTGAGCAGGATTCATTGCGAAAGGCTGGCGATTCAAGGGAAGAAATCCAGTCCAGTCATTCGCCGAGCTCCTGCCGTCGAATAGCAGGTCACCCCTCACACCGGGACGAGTGGGATACGCACCACCCGCACGAATCGCAATGTTTCCACTTCTGTCTGCGACAAGTCCGTTCTGAATTGGCGCCTGCATTTTCTCCATCGCACTGAGCCACTCCGTCACATTCTTCGCGTGGGGCGCTGCGATGAAACTCCCCAACTCGTCAGATGGCTCCAGCGCAGTCCAGCGCATCGACAACCATTGTCCGCGAAAATTCCGCATGGGTCCACGATGAGTGTACATGAGCGTGTCTGTCATCAGTACATGCCCTGCACCGTCCCTGTACTCCTCCGGTTTCAAAACGATGTTCTTCCACTCGCCGTCGAGCAGATACTTTCGCGGGTGCTTCGCGTCATCGACCGTTTCAACGTAGTAGTCGTTGACATCGCTCCCCCCGTTGGTGAAAGTCCAGGCAGCGTTGCGATTGAAGCCGATGATTATTCCCGGCACGCCGGGAAATGTCACACCTGCAACATCGAGGACGCCGGGCACAATGATGTGCGCTTCGTACCACACGGAGGGCAGACTCAAGTCAAGGTGCGGATCGCCGGCGAGTATTGCATGCTTGTTGAGCGTCCGGCTCGGTGCCACTGCCCAGTTGTTACTGCCAATCCCGTCAACTCCGGGGTGCACAACGCCCATCGTTAAGAGCGCATTTACATCACTCGCTCGGGCAGACGCCACAGCAAGGAGTGTTGTATCACCAGCTCCCGGTGCGGGCAGCGGCGCGAAGTCATAACGTGGCGCGCTTGATCCGTTGGGCTGAACGGGCTCCTGAATGGGACTGTTGACAGGAAGCAGGGCGTCTGCACCCGCCTTACCAACGAGCGCTTGTACCCGCATTCGGGCCAGACTCGCGTCGTTGTATCCAAGTGTCAGGTTCATCCGCATCAGGAAATACACTGTGTTGATCGGTTCCCATTTCGCAGGAGTGCCGCTGAGCAACCTGTACTCCATCGGATAGTCGCGCGGCTGGAGTCCGTCGATCCAGGCGTTGACTCCGTCGGAGTAAGCCATGAGTGCGCGATAGCTGGCCGAGCTCTTGTCGAGAGCTGCAAACTTCTGCTCTGCGGCTCGTGCAAGACCGAGCGCCCTGCTCGAAGAATCAACCGACACAAGCCGGGCACCAGCAAGCTCCGACAGAGTTCCCTTCGTTGCGCGCGTCTGCAAGTCCATCTGAAAGAGCCGGTCTCGAGCTACTACATAACCGAGCACGCGGTAGGCGTCATCTTCACTGGTTGCGAAGATGTGTGGAACACCGCGGTCGTCGTACACGACATCCACTTTGCCGACAAGATTCGGGATGTGCACCTGGGCAGCAGGCGGCCGCGTGGCTGCGCCCGCGAGATTCCAGACTCCGTCAACCGGATCGAGGAGCGGGCCGAGCGCTGGCACCGGACCAATCTGCCTGGAAGCTACAGCGACCGATGCAATCAGTACGACAGCGGCGAGTGCAACGCGGATACTGAATCGTTTATTCACTTGTGTTTGGGCGAGCCTGTGGTTGGACCGTAACGCTTCTGGATTGCAGCGAGAGCCATCTTATCAACGAAGTCCGGCGCGATCAATTTGAGCCACTGAGCGACACGGGCGGTAGCAGTCATGACGATTTCACGTTTTCGACTGGCGGCGGCCTGTATGATCAGGCGGGAGCACTCGTCGGTTGTCATTACTCCGGCACGCATGAAGGCGCGCTCACCCATTGGCCGTCCGTCGGCGCCAAGCGCCCGCTCTCCAATCCCCGTGTCCACAAATCCAGGATATGCGACGGTGACTGAAACTCCGGTATCCCGGAGCTCTATCCTGAGCGAATCGAAGAAGCCCGCCATGGCGTGCTTGCTCGCCGCATAACCAGATCGCGACGGGACGCCCGCCTTACCGGTCAGGCTTGAGACGGCGACAATGCGCCCTCGTGTCTTCTTTATATATGGTAGCGCGAAGTAGGTGCAGTATGCGCTCCCCAGATAGTTCACGCGCATGATGTCGTCGAGCACATCCGGATCGTCGAGATCCTCGAAGTTCGAGTGCATCCCCACACCTGCGTTGTTGATCAGAGTGTCGATGCGGCCGAAGATCCGGACTGCTTCAGCGATAAGCAGCTCACACTGAACCTTTTCATTTACATCGCACGCCACCACGCGAACATCTTCCGGTTTCACACAGCTGGATCGTACGGTCTCCAGAGCTTTCAGGTTGCGCGCACCGATTACCAGCTTCGCACCCTGCGCTGAAAGCTGCCTGGTGAGCTCGGCGCCTATCCCGCTGGACGCACCTGTGATGATTACAACATTGTCCTGAAAGTCGCGTGCGCCCATTCGGCCCCGTATTAGCGGAGCACAACGATAGGGCTATTCCTGTTTCTTCGCTATCGACGACTGTGCTACGGCAATCTGACGCGCTGCGGCGTTCAGGGCCGCCTCGATGGTCTTTAGCTGTTGTGCCAGTGACTGCTGCGCGAGGCCGACAGCGCCGGCGGCGACCTGCAGTGCCGCAACCTTGAGTTCAGGATTGTTTACGATCTTCGTTGCGGCGACTTCCACCGCTTTCGACAGGTCTTCAGCGGCCTTCTGGAGATTTGCTAGGGATTCGTCCACAGCTGGCTGGGCAACAATTACCCTGGCGACAGAGTCGCTGGGAGTCGCTGCCTGAATTGTCGCGGTCTGCGCCTTTGCATTTGCAGAGAGAAGCACAAGGGCGATGAAAGCCGGGATGACAGAAGTTTTTCGCATGGGGACGTCAGTAGGGGCAGGGAAAAAAGGGCTGCTCAATGTTATTAATACCCATTGCGAATCCAATAGTTGCCCCCAACTTCGGACGG
This sequence comes from Gemmatimonadaceae bacterium, assembly GCA_031365555.1. Lineage (GTDB taxonomy): Bacteria > Gemmatimonadota > Gemmatimonadetes > Gemmatimonadales > Gemmatimonadaceae > UBA4720. The sequence goes on from JANLYJ010000320.1 coordinate 8,012, forward strand.
ATGACTCATCCAGCGGCCCCCACTGACGCCCGCACCCTCAGGCGAGTTGTAATCGCCTCCTGTTCGGGAACAGCGATCGAGTGGTACGACTTCTTCATTTTCGGCACGCTGGCCTCTACGCTTTCCCAGCATTTCTACGCGCCAGGGGATCCCCTCAGTGCGCTGCTGAAAACGCTTGCAACCTTTGCTGTTGGTTTTGCTGTGCGTCCCTTCGGCGCGCTTGTGTTCGGACATTTTGGCGATCGTTTCGGACGCAAAGCCGCCTTCCTCACAACACTCTTGATAATGGGTGGAGCCACTGCGGCGATTGGTCTCCTCCCTGGATACGAATCGATCGGGTCGGCTGCACCAATAATTCTCGTCGCTCTCCGGATGCTGCAGGGGCTGGCACTTGGCGGCGAATACGGCGGCGCTGCGGTCTATGTCGCAGAGCACGCGTCACGGGAAAAGCGCGGCTATTACACAAGCTTCATTTACACCACGGGAACGATCGGCCTGTTGATGTCACTCCTGGTGGTGAGCGGTGTTCGCGCCTGGGTTGGAGAAGATGCATTCAAGGATTGGGGGTGGAGAGTTCCCTTTCTTGCCTCGCTTATCCTCGTCGCCCTTTCCTACTACATCCGATCTCGGCTGCACGAGTCGCCTGTGTTCACTGCAATGAAAGCCGCTAACAGGCAGTCGAAGTCGCCTGTTCGAGAATCATTCGCAGGCGACGGAGGATGGCGAACCATCGCCGCTACACTGTTTGGACTGCTTGCAGGCCACGCAGTGGTCTGGTACACGGGACAGTTTTACGCGCTCTTTTTCCTGCAGGATATTCTCAAGATTCCACTCGCTACTGCGTACCCGGTGGTGATAGCCGCCCTGATACTAGGCGCTCCATTTTTTGTTTTCTTCGGGTGGCTCTCCGATAAAATCGGACGCAAGCCGATCCTGATGACGGGGCTGATACTCGCGTCGGCAAGCTATTACCCGCTCTATCGCTGGATGACGGCCGCCTCAGATCCATTTCAGCCAGTGACGATTGCATTCATCGTGCTTCTGCAGGTGATTTTCGCAGCAATGGTGACAGGACCGCTCGGTGCATTTCTTGTCGATTCGTTTCCACCGAAGGTTCGCTACACTTCGGTTTCGTTCGTACACCATTCTGGAACCGGATGGTTTGGCGGATCGCTTCCCCTTATTGCGACGGCCGTTGTCGCCAAAACGGGAAATATCTATGCAGGCCTCATCTACCCGATCGTAGTGGCCTTTCTCGCATTTGTAATTGGAATGATTTTCGTCCGCGAGCGAAGGGCGGACACAGATGAAGACGCACCAGGCTAGCCGTCACCCAAAACCCACAAACGATGACTCATCCAATGATTCCCCGTCGCAAGTTTCTCGGCAGTGCCATCGCCGGCGGACTCGCAGTCGCCGCGCAGAAACTGCCCGGGCAGCCCAAAGTTTTTGCACCTGCGCTCGCTTCTAGCGTCACGGCATTCGAGCTGGATGAGCTCACTATTGCAGAGTTGCAAACAGCCATGAGCAGCGGCAGGTACACCAGCCGTTCACTCGTAGAGAAATATTCGGCACGCATAAGCGCCATGGATACTCAGGGTCCTGCATTGCGCGCAGTGATCGAGTTGAATCCAGACGCACTGGCGATTGCAGATGCGATGGACGCCGAGCGCCGGAGCGGAAAAGTTCGTGGGCCCATGCACGGAATTCCGGTCCTCATCAAGGACAACATCGCTACTGCCGACCGGATGGAGACAACGGCAGGCTCGCTGATGCTCGTCGGATCCAAAGTTCCGCGAGATGCTTTCATCGTTACAAAACTTCGGAACGCGGGCGCCGTAATTCTTGGAAAAACAAATCTCAGCGAGTGGGCGAACTTCCGAAGCACTCACTCATCGAGCGGGTGGACCGGCCGTTACGGCCAGACCCGCAATCCCTACGTGCTCGACCGGTCGCCTTCCGGCTCGAGTTCAGGATCAGGATCAGCTGCTGCAGCAAACTTTTGCGCCGTTGCTATCGGCACTGAGACGGACGGATCGATCACAGCACCGGCAGCCGCTGCTTCACTGGTCGGATTGAAGCCAACAGTCGGACTCGTAAGCCGGAGTGGGATCATTCCAATTTCTGCGAGCCAGGACACAGCCGGCCCGATGACGCGCACAGTGATGGATGCTGCTGTGCTGCTCACGGCGCTGGCAGGCGTTGATCCACGAGATGAAGCGACTCGCACGTCAGGCTCTCATGCAATCGACTTCAGTCGCGAGCTTGCCGCAGGCGTTCGCGGCATGCGAATCGGCATTCCGCGGGACAAACTCTTTGGCTACCACGTAAAGACCGATGCGCTGGCAACCGCGGCCATAGAGGTCATGCGTGGACTGGGAGCAGTGATAGTCGATCCTGCAAATATTCCGACAGCCGGAAAAGTGGACGACGATGAGTACGAAGTTCTTCTCTACGAATTCAAGGACGGACTTCGGAAGTACCTCTCGGACGTGAACTCGCCGATCAAGTCGCTTGCGGACATGATTGCCTACAACAAGTCGCATGCGAAGGAGGAGATGCCCTACTTCGGTCAGGAGATTTTCCTGAAGGCACAGGAAAAGGGGAGTATCACAACGGCGGCCTACCTCAAGTCCCTCGCCCGCAGCCAGCGCATGGCGCGAGCGAAAGGGATCGATGCAACCATGAAGAAGTACAAGCTCGATGCGTTCATGGCACCGACGATGGCACCTCCTCCGCTTATCGATCTCGTGAGCGGTGATCCCGGATTTCCCGGAGGCGCCACTACCCTGCCTGCTGTATCAGGATATCCGCACGTCACCGTGCCCGCAGGATTTACCTTCGGCGTGCCCGTTGGCATTTCGTTCTTTGCAGAAAAGTGGAGTGATGCGAAGCTGCTCCGGATTGCTTACTCCTTCGAACAGGCAACACATCATCGTAAGCCGCCGCGCTTTCTTCCAACGGCGGAAATCTGACTGAAACGTTGAGACCGCCTCGGAGAGATACGGGATATCCGGGCGAGGCTGACGCGATTTCGCCATGGCCAATTGCGTTCGGACTTGTTGCTATCATGCTTGTTGCGCTTCCCTTCAAGCTGTTCGAGCTGGACAGGTACTTCGTACCTAAGGAGCTGGTACTCCATCTCGTTGCTTTGACAGGTTCGATCGTCCTCATCGCGAAGCGTTCGACGATCCCCCAGGGCAAGCTGGACCTGCTGCTTCTGCTCTTTGTCGTCTGGAACGTCCTCTCGGCGGTGTT
>JANLYJ010000353.1:0-6252 GCA_031365555.1 Gemmatimonadaceae bacterium
GGACCGCACGCCGCGTTCTTTGCCACGCGCGACGAATTCAAGCGTCAGATTCCTGGAAGAATCATCGGTGTATCGCGTGACTCCGATGGCAGGCCCGCGCTTCGCATGGCGCTTCAGACGCGGGAGCAGCATATCCGTCGCGAGAAAGCGACAAGCAACGTCTGTACTGCTCAGGTGCTCCTCGCGGTTGTCGCGAGTATGTACGCGGTTTATCACGGACCGGACGGGCTGAAGAGAATTGCAACACGAATTCATCAGCTCACAGCGGCACTTGCTGAAGGACTGCGACGGTTCGGATTTGCAGTAGCGTATGACGATTTCTTCGACACAGTGCGTGTCGAAACGGGGAAACGGGACACCGCAGAACTGCTCAAGCGCGCACAAAAGCTGGGAATCAATTTCCGGGTACTCGAGGGTGCGTCGCTCGTAATTGCGCTCGACGAAACTGCCGCCGAGAAGGATGTGGAAGACATTCTGAGCGTATTTGCTCCGAATGGCGAAGCAGTGGCGGCTGAGGAACTTCTCGAGGGTGCAGACTCGCGCTACGACGAGCGGTTCAAGCGTACCAGCGCATTTCTTACTCATCCTGTGTTCAACACGCACCATTCCGAAACTGAAATGCTGCGTTACATGAACAAGCTCCAGTCACGGGATCTCTCGCTCGTGCATTCGATGATTCCGCTTGGCTCGTGCACGATGAAGCTCAATGCGACCGCGGAGATGATGCCGATCACCTGGCCCGGGTTCAATCAGATTCATCCGTATGCACCGCGCGAGCAGACGGAGGGGTACCACGACCTGTTCAAGGGACTCGAGAGTGCGCTCGCCGATATTACGGGGTTTGCGGCTGTGTCACTGCAGCCGAATGCGGGATCGCAGGGCGAGTACGCGGGACTTCTTGCGATTCAGGGATATCACCGGTCGAGGGGGGACACGCATCGCGATGTTTGCCTGACGCCTCAGTCCGCGCATGGGACCAATCCAGCGAGCGCAGTAATGGCGGGAATGCGTGTGATAGTCGTGAAGACCGATGCGAGCGGGAATATCGACATTCCCGACCTGCGCGCCAAGGCGGAGCTGCATGCTGACAAGCTTGCTGCACTGATGGTTACGTATCCATCGACGCACGGCGTGTTCGAAGAGGGGATTCGCGAAGTCTGCAACATCGTTCACCAGTTCGGCGGCCAGGTTTATATGGATGGCGCGAACATGAATGCGATGGTTGGGCTTTGCAGGCCGGGAGATATCGGTGCGGATGTCTGTCACCTGAATCTTCACAAGACGTTTTGCATTCCGCATGGCGGCGGCGGGCCGGGAATGGGTCCGATTGGTGTCGCCCCGCATCTCGTTGACTTCCTGCCTGGTCATCCGCTCGCGACCGGGAGATCTGAGCATGAAGTCGGCGCCGTTTCAGCGGCACCGTGGGGAAGCGCCAGCATTCTGCCGATTTCCTATGCGTATATCAGGATGATGGGCGGAGATGGACTGGAGTACGCGACCAAAGTTGCGATTCTGAATGCGAACTACATCGCAAACCGGCTGGAGGGTTCTTTTCCAGTTTTGTATCGCGGAGCCAATGGGGCCGTCGCGCACGAATGCATTATCGACACGAGAGTTGTTAAAGGCGGAAGCGGTGTAGAGGTGGAGGACATTGCGAAGCGCCTGATGGACTATGGGTTCCACGCTCCAACCGTTTCGTTCCCCGTAGCCGGGACGTTGATGATCGAGCCGACGGAGAGTGAGCCCAAGTCGGAGCTGGATCGTTTTTGCGATGCGATGATCTCGATTCGCGAAGAGATCCGTGAGATAGAGATCGGAATCGCCGATCGCGAGGACAATGTCCTGAAGAACGCGCCGCATACTCTGCGCACTGTCACCTCCGATGCGTGGACCCACGCGTACTCGCGCGAGAAGGCGGCGTTCCCGGCGGAGTGGACGCGGGACTATAAGTTCTGGCCGGCTGTTGGACGGGTCGAGAGCGCTTATGGCGACAGGAACCTTATCTGCTCCTGTCCTCCCACCGACGCATATTCCGAGGTTCTAACGGAAGAAGCGTGAATTGAGATGGACAACGATGGTTTGCATTGCCATTGTAGTCCATACTCTCACAGGGAAGGATGTTTCTGCCCATGCGCCGCGCTGCGCCGTCCCACTCTTTCCCTCCGGTCTCGCCGGGGTTCACACTGTTCGAGCTGATTGTGACGCTGGCGGTCATGAGCGTCGTATTAGCGCTCGTCGGACCGGCGCTCGTGCTGCGCCATCCGAGCGAAAACGAACTCTTTGCAAACCTTGTTTCGGATTCACGGCGTGCAGCGACTCGGCGTGCCCAGGCGTTGCGGCTTGATTTGGACAACGAAGGAACCTGGACACTGTCGTCCGGACCTGCCGGAAATCCGTCTATCGTCGAAAGCGGCCACATGAGTGTCGCTGGCGGAGCGGCGCGTGTTCGCATTTCTCCCCTCGGCATCTGTATGTCGGAGGGAGAAGAGTCATTTTCTATTGATCCGTTGACCTGTGTTGTGTCGCCCGCGAGGGCGCCGTGACTCTACTCGAGTCCGTCGTAGCATTTGTGATCGTCGGCCTTGCGGCCGTTGGATTCCTGAATCTTTTCGAGGGTGAGGCGCGCCTTCCGGCAGCGGCTCGCGAGTGGACTAATGCTGTCAGTTATGCGGAAGAGGGGATGGAGCTCGCAAAGCTTGGCCAGTCCACTCAAGGGTTGAGGCAGGACGGCCTGTCCCGCCGCATCGAGCGACGTCCTTTTGCCGCACATGTCGAAGAAATTCGCGTTGTGGTGACGATGGCCGATGGTGCCACATTCGAAATTCGCCGGCTGGCGGCTGGCAGATGATGGTTTCTGCGCGGAGAAGCGGTTTCACTCTTTTGGAACTGATGGTGGCGCTTGTGATCAGCGGGCTTGTAGCGCTTCTGGCATACAGCGCGATTACTGCCGGACTCGATACACTCGATCGCGTGGAAACGCATCGTCGCGAGACCCAGCAGCGGGCGCTCGCAAGGCCGCTGATCTCGGACGCTCTGCGGCACATTGCGGACGCGAGTGAAAATGCGTCGACAGTATTCCAGATCACACCTGGGCGTGGGCCGGGAAATGGGTCTCTCGTTTTTCTTACGCGCGGTATCGACGCTCCGTTGGGAGCCAGCGGACTTTGGAGGATGACGTTGTCCGCATCGCAGGACGGCCTGTCGGTCGACGCGGTTCCGCTCGAAGACGCGGCTCGATCCGAGATAAGATCCATGATCCCCGGTGTGCGCGAGATGCGTGTCCGCTTCCTTCCCACCCAAGAGGATCAATTGTGGGTGACCAACTGGGAGGCTTCGCGTCAGCATCCATATGCAGTCAAGATCGAGATGATCGATTCGCTCGGGCGGATTATGGATACGCCCCTGGTCGTAGCCACGTCTTTTCAAGCAGGCCGCTGAGTGAAAAAAAGACGCGGCGTCGCCCTGATGATTGCACTGCTGCTCATTGTCACGCTTGGCGCAATTGCTACGCAGGTCACTCGAAGCGCGTACAGCGTTTCCGACACTGCAGACAATTTGCGCAGTCGCGCGATAGCGCGATATGCAGCTGAGAGCGGTATCGTTCTCGCGACATCGCGTGTGGAAGAGACTCTTCGAAGGATGAGTGATTCAACACTCATCAAGCGATACCTGAATGGCCTGGAAAAAGGCAGCGCTGGACTTTCGGCGGAAAAGCTTGGTGATGCTCGCTTCCAGTTTACAATTGTCGATGTGAATTCCAGGCTGGACGTTAATCTCGCAACAGCACAGCAGCTATCCGTGCTTTTTTCGGCGTTTGCAACCAGGGAGGAATCGCAAAAAGCAGCGGCCGCCATTCGGAACCGCATCGAATATGGACATGCAGGCGACTCTATTGATGATGTCTCGCAGGGCGGAATTTCGAAGCCCTCTTTCACGCGTCCGCTAAGATCCCTTGAGGAGCTTACAGGAATTCCGGGCGTCAGCGCCGGGCTCGTAACTGAAGCGGCACCATTTCTAACCGTTGACGGCGATGGCCGCATAAATCGCGTCTCTGCGAGTCAGCGCGTGATTGCCTCAGCTGGCGGGGAATTGCGGGACATGCCATCGCGGCTGCTATTCATATCGCGGGGATGGAAGGATGGGCGACCCCTGACGTTCGAAATCCAGGCGGTGTACGCTTTGGAATATGGCAGGCTTGTCCTGGTGTCCTGGCGGGAGCGCGACCTTTGAAACCGATTGTGGGAATAGAGATTTCAGGGGAGCGAATCCGCGCAGTAGTTGTGTCGCGGGTGATGGGGCGTCCCTTGCGCCGATTCGACGTTCCATGGCGGGATGATTCGATACACGAAGCAGTGCAGCTGCTTCAGGCAAACCTTGGCGGCGTTAGTGCGATTGGGATTGCCGTTGCAATGGAATTTCTTTTTCCCAAGCAGATCAAGCTTCCGCCCGTGTCAGCGACTGAGAAACGGAGAATGATTTCCCTGGAGCAAGACAGGTTCTTCCCCGTAGCTTCGCCCCTTGTCGTTGCTCCGGTCCAGGGCGAAGACATTGTACTGGGTGCGGATGCTTTGGCGATCGAACGGTGGATTGTAGCGTTCGAGCAGTGGGCGCCAGTACAAAATGTGGAGGGCTCACCGTCGGCGTTCGTGCGCGCGGCGCGTTCATTTAGGCTCCCGGACGGGGTATATGAGTTTCCGTCGGGCAGCAATGAGATCAGTTATTGTGACGTTCGAGGCGGACGATTGTTTTCTGCCAGGCGCGTCCGGGCCGCTGCAAGGGACTCAAGCGCGCACGAAGTTCCGGAATTGCAGGGAGTTCCCGGAGAGTTCGCGCCTGCTTTTGGTGCGGCCTTGGGAACGGATGAAGGCAGTGACGAGATGCTCCTGTCTGAGGCACGGCATAGGCGAATTCGGGCCAACCGTTTCCAGTCGCTTGCCTTGGCCGGAGCGCTGGCGCTGGCGACGCTCGGCTTGGCTTCTTACTCCGCCTCGCAGGCAAGAGCGCGTTACCTCGATCGCATCGATGCTGAGATTGCAACCATGCGACCTCGCGCTGTCGCAGCGCAATCGCTGCAAGGTCGAATCGAGCTTATGGGAATAGCTTCAACCGCGGCCCGCGATGCGCAAAACAGTGTGGATCCCCTGAATGTTATTTCGGTCCTGAGCAAGCGTCTTCCTCCTGACGCGGTAGTCATGACCGTGCGCGGAACAGGGAGCGACTGGCAGATTACTGGCACTGCAAAGGATGCCGGGGGAATAATTCCGGCTCTGGATGCTGACCCCCTGATCGAAAATGTCCGGTTCCTAGCGGGTACTTCAAGATTCACCGAAGGCCGGCGCACTTACGAAACATTTTCCATTGGTTTCCGTGCAAGGCAGAACCTTGAATAATCGGCGGAACTTTATCCTCGCTGCAGCTGCCGTCGCCCTGATGGCTGCACTAATTGGTTTTGCGGGCGCGCCTTTCTATAGGAGCTGGCAGGAGCGGGAGGCACTCATCTCCACTTCCAGCGAGAGGCTCACCCGGGTCGCCTCTCTGATCGCTCGACAGGATGTACTTTCGAGAACGGTAAGCGCTCTGGAACGTACGAACGGAACCCAGCGGCAGCTCCTTGTTGCAAGGACGCCGTCCCTCGCTGCTTCGGAACTCCAGCGTGTGATGCGGTCATATGCGGAGCGGAGCAAAATGAGCATCGACCGTCTGGAGTTTTCATCCTCCGACGCACCCACGGGTGGCGGCACAACCTTCATCCCCTTCACCGTATCTGCTGTTGGCGACATTTACGGTGTGACAGACTTCTTGGCAATGATGCGCACCGAGTCGCCGGTAATTGAAGTAAGCGAAATAGGACTGGTATCGAATTCGGCCCTGAAAGCCGGTCTAATCCAGTTTTCTGCAACTGTTCGTGCGCCTGTCGTGATTCAATGAAGATGCGAATTGATCAGAGGTACGCAAAAAAAGGATTGCTACTGCTTGCGGCGTTGAGTTTTTTCGCTGCCGTCCTCTTCTGGCTATGGAATCCTGAGCCGGATATCAGGCCCACAGCGATGCAAGTTTCTGAAACCCTTCCAGGAGCGCGGCTCGCGCTTGCGCCCCAGAATGGCATAAACAACTCGACTATCGTGGGTGCGAATATTTTTTCTGCAGAGAGAAAACCGCCCTCGCGCCGCTACGATCCCGCCGACGACGGCCTCGAAGATATCCCTGAGGCAATGCCCTCCATGGGTAGTGTCGAAGCGTCACCTCTTCCCG
>JANLYJ010000416.1:0-6833 GCA_031365555.1 Gemmatimonadaceae bacterium
ACCCGCTCCATCAGAATTCGAGGTTGAGTGACACCTGCCTTGATGCCCTGTCGCATGTTTGCAATGGCTGTATCCACGCTCTGCGTGTATCCGTTGATCCGGGAGAGGAAATCCTCGTAGTCCTTGACCGTCTTGAAGGGATGCAGCCCATTCCCTGCACCGAGCTGCACGAACCCGGCTGTAAAGTTGAAAAACTGGTTTAGGGGAATCAGGTGCGACGGAAACCGATAATCCCGGTCGGCATTGTCGAAACTTGTTTGCAGGACGTCATAGGTGATACGATGAGCGTTGTCCAGGGAGGCCCGATCGAACTTCCTCAGCTGGCCGAAGTATTTGCTGTCAATGGCGTGCGACTTCAATTGCACCGACGTGGCAAACGCCGCCACATAGAGGTTGTTGTACCTCGAATCTCCGATCGAAGTGGCACCTACCGGGTTCAGTGCGAGTGCCTCCTCGAAATACGACTCGGCGAGCGCATCCAGCTGCGCGTTAGGATTCAGACCGCTTGCGGTACTAACGGTATTTGCTGACGCGCAGGATATTCCCGCGACGGAAATCGATAGGGCTGTGAGGAGTCTCAGGCACTTAGGCATTTGAACCCGGCGTGGGGGGATGTGAAAGCTGACGGTTTGACCCAGTGCGGGCAAGAAGACGACATCACGGAGTCATGCTGCTCGTCTCCCTGATGCAGCTGTAGATTCATGCAGTGCAGACACCTACCAAATTCAGGCAATTGAGACGCAGCCGGAAAATCTTCGTTGCGCTTATCTTCATTGCCCTCGCGATAGCGGCCGGATTCGCCGTTCGCGCCCTTGTCAGGTCGCAGTCCCAAATCGCCAAGGTCAGTACACAGCGCACTCTCGTTTTAGCAGTCGACGGAGTCAGCTGGAGTGCATTCCAGGAAGCGCAGCGACGCGGACTGTTCAAGCGGTTCAAATATTCCACGAAGCATGTGGCTCCATATCCGTCAATGAGCCATCCCTCGTGGACGGAGATCATTGGAACCCGTCGACTCTTCGGGAACAGAGGCAACGCCCATACAATAGAATCGCGCTGGTTCGATCTCGATGAGATGCGGATTGCCGACGATCCACGGCAGGTGATTGCGCGCCAGGTATCGCCGTACAACTACCAACGCGGGTTCGACTATTTTTTCAACCCGCTAATCGAGCCGCTGATGTACCTGCGCGGCGAAAAGGTCTACAATCGCGAGCTGGCTGAAGCTGAATCCGCCATCCTCAGCGAGTTTACAGGGGACAGGTACGTTGCTTACATCGCAGGACCGGATGCGATGGGCCATACTCATTTGGACGGGCTCTGGAATTACCTGACCAGATTGGATTCTACAGTGAATCGCGTGCTTGATACCCTCGCTACACGCGGAAATGCGCCCGAAGTCTGGATGGTGTCGGACCACGGCAACGCATCCGGCTTCGTGGAAGGCGGCAAGGAGAGATACCTCACTACCTACTCGCTCGACGCGGCCATCCGGACTGCGGGACTGATTCGCGCAGACACCGGACGTCTTGTGCGCGACGATCAGGTTGCCGTCGTGACCATCGCACTTGCAACGATGGTGAACGTGTATTTCGCGGACCTCGAAAAGCGACGCGCGCTCGCGCAAGCTGCGCTTCGCGAGCCAGCAGTGGAACTTGCAACATGGCTCGAAGTCCGAGGTGCGGATAAATACGTAGTGGTGCTCGGAACCGGCGGCGCCGAAGCGCACGTCCGCTGGCGTGGAAATTCGTACAGGTACGACTCCATCCACGGCAATCCGCTAGCCTTGCCTGCTCAGTACGTGTCCAGTCCCGGGCGTGAGAAATGGATTAGTGATGGCGTCTCGCGGCAAATGAGTCTTAACTCCGAATACCCGGACGCTCTGCACCGTATAGTGCAGAGCGCCACGAAGCAGGTGGAGAACGCCCCTGACCTTATCATCAATCTTCGTGATGGGTTCTGCTACAAGGGCGATCTCGGTCAGTTCGTGCGGATGGTCAGGACTCACGGATCGCTCTCGGCGCATTCATCACTGGGTATTCTTGCATCCACATCCAGGCCGCTGCCGCCGATGGTTCGTGGAGATGAAGTGCTCGGCATTATTGGCCTCACCCCGGAGCAGGTTCTTTCGCGCGTCGCCATGCTTCGGCAAAATGACGCTGCGACTGCAGAGAAGCCGAGTGGCTGGCTCCAGACAGGTCGTCAGGACGAATCCAGACATACCTCTTACCTGAAACGTGCACGGCTTATCGCTGCATCGATGGATTATTTCACTTACGATGTCATGCGCGCATTGTACAAGGACATTCGCTCACGCTCTTCAGGCGGCAAGGAGCGCTCGTCGTTCGATGCCGCGCGGAGCGCGGTAAAACGGGCAGACGTCGTTGGCGGTGTGAAGAACAATGTTGACACTCTGCTTTCATTGCTCGACTCGATAGATGTAAAGGCTCTGCCAGAGCGTGTAAAGAAAGCCGAGGCTCGCGCACGCGAGATTCCTCAACTCTCGCCCCTTGCTGACATTCGCTCATCGTTGAAAAGCGGTCCGTCCGCACCCGGCGCAGGCGAGAGTGCGCGCCGTGTAGGAATGGCAATGTGGACGGTGCCATACTTTCTCGACGACATCCTAAGTGGCTCTGAAGAGGACAGCATTCCCGATCCGCGTGACTTTGCGTTTGCGAAAACATGGAACGACAAGACTCGTGGTAGAATCGGAAGCAGGCCCGCTGAACTGTTGGCGGACTCTGCACTTCCCCAGAAACTATTCACAGAGATATACGCTGAACGAAAAGCAATAAGGGCGGTACAGCCCCTGCCCTTTCCACTGATGTACGATCCGAAGCTGGATGACATCACTGTGGTGTACGTTCCGGGGATTTACGGAGAGCTGTTCGACGCCGAGATCTGGTCGCGGGGAATGCGATCGGTACGGGACAGGCTTGGCGCACGCACATTGAGCCTTCCTATCGATGGCCGTTGCAGCTCGGAACGGAACGCAGCCGAAATCGTAACGGCTCTGCGTGCTGACACACGCCGACGTATTGAGCGCGGATATCCGAGACCCGACTACCTGATTATCGGATACTCGAAGGGTGGAATCGATGCAACCCAGGCGCTGCTTATGGCACCCGATGTTGCGTCCCATGTATCCGCACTCGTAACGCTTGCAACTCCACACAAGGGATCACCTGTCGCCGAGCGGTCCGACATTCCGCCGGAGCTGATGCGGTGGAGCGTGAGCGCCGCTCCGAAAGCGGCATGCGATACTGCAGGGGCGTCGCACTCACTCTGGGCGTCCACACGCGCGGCATTCTGGAGCGCACACACGCAGGAAGTTGCCCGCGCAACCAGGAACTTTTCGGTTTCGTTCGTGAGCGACATGGCTTCAGCACACCCATGGATGAAGATCACCAAGCGGATTGGCGAATTCAGCGAACCCAATGATGGTGTTGTCGCACTTTCGTCCTCGCGCTTCCCTATGGCTGTTCAGGCAATCGACCTCGGCACTGTCGCGGCGGACCACATCTCGGGCAGGTTGGCGTCGTCGTTTCCACAGGACGCGTTCCTTTAAGCTGTGGTAATTACAGTAGCGGAAGTTGGAGCGCTCGATCGCTCGCGCAGGAATGAATGGACTGCGGCCGTGACAGAACGCGCAAAGAAGTTTGCAGACACCGACAAGTCTGGTACGCGCGTTCCGCCATTCGCTTCATCGATGCGGCCGCGTCAGAAACTCCCGGGTGGAACAACAGGGTGGACGCCGGACGCAACGTTCAGTGCAACACGCCCAATCGATCCGGGCGGAAGAACCATCAGGATGCTGGCACCCGCAACGGACCCTTCGGGAATCGCATTCAGGTGCGACCAGGCGGATATGCTCGCGTTCCGCACGGAATACGAGTTCTACTACGACTCGAGCAATGGCGGCAGTGAGAATGAGTTTGCGAACGGGTTCTCGATCGCACCGTCCTCCGGCTCTCCCGGCGACAGGGCATGCCACCTCGCAACTCAGGGCACCGCAATCAAGATGACCACTGCGTCGTTTCAGTTTCGGCCAGCTGATTTCCCGCAGCTGGCGATGCGCTTTCGTGTCGTAAAAGATCTTGAAGGAGTTGATGCAGGGAAATTGAAAAAAGGAAAAAACGACGCTGCCCTCAAGATGTGGCTTCTTCTGGAGGACACGCGGCCGGGGGGCAAGCGATACATGTTTGGCTACTGGTGGCCGGGTCGCGACGTTTCGGGCCACTTCGCACCGGCGGACTCGCTGGTTGAAGCCCTGTCATCGAGAAGAAACCTGGTATTCTCGACTTTGCCGGAAGCGTGGCTCATTACCATCGGCGGCCAGAACCAGATCGGAAAATGGGAGACAGTTCAGCGGAATCTCGCTGCTGATGTGCATCGGGCTTACCCGGGAATACCAGTGGGAGCGCTCAAGGTAGTGGGTATCACACTGCAGTCTGATTCGGATGCAACGCGCGGAGTCACGGAGACGTACTTTGAATCGATGACCTTCAACCGCGCTAGATGAAGGCGGCAAGGAAGTAGATTTAGGGATGCCGCCGCGCCCCCTGACACGCCTTAGGAAACTTTGTCTCGGACTGCCGGACACCACTGAAGTGGAATCGTGGGGCGCACCAACTTTCCGCGTGAAGAACAAGATTTTCGCGATGTTCTCTGAAGAAAGCACTCATCACGGAAACGGGCGACCCGGTGTTTGGCTTAAAGCGACGGCAACCAACCAGGATCTGGTTCTTCATGCGGATCCAGCCCGCTATTTCAAGCCTCCTTATGTAGGACCAAGCGGTTGGATAGGTGCATGGCTGGACAAGGATGTTGACTGGGATGCTCTCGCCGGTTTCATCGACGACGCATATTCCCTCGCAGCGCCCAAGAAGCGTACGCGGAAGAAATAGAGTGGGACGCATCGCACAGTGCGAGTTTGGCACGACGGGCGATGGTCATTCAGTCCGCGCATACACGCTCAGGAATGCGCATGGCATGAAGGTCGAGATTCTCGAGTACGGAGCACTTGTCAGGACGCTCCTTGTCCCCGATGACAAGGGCGAGGTGGAAGATGTAGTCCTTGGCTTCGATTCGCTCAGCGGTTACGAATCCAACCCTGCTCCCCGCTTTGCAGCTGTAGTCGGCCGATATGCGAACAGGATTTCAAATGGCGCTTTTGAAATCGCGGGTCACCGCTACCAACTTTCGCAGAATGCAGGCGCGGACCACCTTCACGGGGGTGCCAGGGGATTCGACAAGCGGGTTTGGAAGATGGAGTCGCTTCACTCTGGCGACGGGCATTCGTCACTCCACCTCTCGCTTCTCAGCGAAGATGGTGATCAGGGATACCCGGGCGAAGTTGCGGCCTCAGTCCGGTACACTCTTCTTGAAAACGACGCTCTCAACATCGAGTACGAAGCAAGCGTCTCAGCACCGACGCATCTCAACTTCACTCAGCACAGCTATTTCAATCTCTCAGGCGCTCGATCTGAAACCGTACTTGACCACGAGTTGTGGGTTGATTCTGACGCAATCACTGAACTGTCCCGGTCACTGATTCCTACCGGGAGCATTTTACCGGTCGCCGGTACACCCTTTGATTTTCGCTCCGCGAAACCGGTACGCGAGGCGGTCACCGCCAATCATCCACAGCTCGTGCTTGCAGACGGTCTCGACCATAATTTCGTACTGAGTTCAGGATCTTGTTCCGCGCCCAGGTCTGTCGCGCGCCTTAGGGATTCTCTTACGGGACGCACCCTGGAGGTGCTCACTACAGAGCCGGGATTGCAGGTATATCCGGGCAACTGCTTTGACGGCAGCATTTCGGGGAAATCCGGACGCCGGTACATGCAGCATGCAGGGATCGCACTCGAAACACAGCATTTCCCCGACTCACCGAACCAACCCGCTTTCCCTTCGACGCTTGTTCAGCCAGGCACACCCTACACTTCCACTACAATTTTTCAGTTCGGTAACCAACGGTGATGGAACTAAACATTCGCGACTTACAACAGGCAGATTTGGCGCAAGTCATTCCGCTCCTCGAAGAGCTGGGCTATCCCGTTTCCGAAGAGGCACTGGATGAACGATTCAAGTTCTTTTCGTCGAAGGGCGAGAGTGCACTCATAGCGGCACGCAACGAACGGATCATCGGGTTGTTGACACTGCACGTCACTCATGTGCTGCACCGTCCTGGCTCGGTCGGACGGGTAACAACCCTCGTAGTCGCACGGGATGCGCACGGCCATGGAATTGGGCGTGCATTAATGGACGAAGCGGAACGACGGCTATGGCGCGAAGGCTGTGTCTTGATTGAGGTCACAAGTAACATGAAACGACCCGACGCCCACGCATTCTACGAAAAGCTCGGCTACGAACGAACCAGCTTTCGGTTTGCGAAAACCCGCACTCAATGACAACGGGCTTTTTTTGTCCTCGCGCTTAGTCACCTGAATTGCTAACTTGGCGCTAACAATACCCCTCCTTACCGGGAGTTACATGGCTGCAAGAAGCACTGCATCGCGGGCAATCTTGTTCATCCTCGGCCTCGCCGGCGTGGCGGCAGGCGTTGTGTTTATCATGGGAATGCGCCACTTCAAAACGCGCCTGTCTGAAATCCTGCTTGGAATTGGCGGAATTTCAGGCGGCATCGCGATGATCAAAATCGCGATGACCGCAGACTACTCGACGAAGAATCTCTGAGCTGAAGCAACGGACTTCGCCGAACCCTACTTGTAGGTGTTACGCTCCCAGGATCCGTACATCGGGTTCGGGAGCAGGATGAATCGCCTGCCGAAGTCGTTGAAAACTGTTTGAGCCGAGTCGCGCGCCATCTGTGA
>JANLYJ010000392.1:0-7522 GCA_031365555.1 Gemmatimonadaceae bacterium
CCGATTCGCTACTCACAAGTTCAGACAGGAATCATGGTGAGCCCGACCTGATGAGCAGCGCTGCGCTCTCGGGACGAATCAGGCGATTCGCACAGGAGGCTGAGGCGTCCCATAACTGGCTGCCAATCGATTACGCCGCACTCGGTGCACCGTCGGCACTCCTCGCGACAGCTGCCGACCTGTTCGCGCGCGCATCACTTGGCGACTGCACACCGGCGCTCGCACAGGATGAATCGCAGCTGCGTTCGCAGATGGAAAGTTATTTGACGCCCGACAAGCGGGACGCCGCACTTCACATGCTGGCCGCTCGGTCGCTTAGCCTGGCTTCGCCCTGCACGAATGCAGCATCTGCTACGCGCATCGCAAAACCTGAGAATGCACTCACCCGCGCACAACAGGAATTCGGAAAGGGCAAACCGGGCGCAGCGCGAGTGATACTGGATTCAATGCAGCGCAGCCGGGTGAACATGAGGCCGGGCGACCTGTCGCTCGATCACACGTACCAGGAAGCGTGGCTCCGCGCTGCAATCGGCGATTCGAGCGGCGCCGCACGTCAGCTCGACCTGGCCCTGGATGCGCTGCCGGTTCTCAGTGCCTTTGCCTTACGGCAGCCTGCAGCGTCCGCAGCGCTTGGACGCGCAATGATCCTTCGCGCCAATCTGGCTGCCAAAGCCGGCGACAGGGCGAAGGCTTCACGCTGGTCAGCGGCAGTACTCGCGCTCTGGAAACATGCGGATAAAGAGCTCCAGAACCAGCTGGCTCCCCTGAAAACTCTTGCACTGCACTAGAGACTGCTATACGGTGGAGTCCGGTTGAATTACACAGCCATGAGGAGAAAGAGATGAAATTCAGGTCAACTGTATTTGTCGCACTGTCCCTCGCAGTAGCTGCATGCACTGCAAAGAAAGCGGATGACACAGCCGCAAAGACTGATACAACAGCTTCCGTCGCGACTGCGACCACCCCGCCGAAGGGCACTCTTCCGCCGGGGTGGGAGAATTTCAGAAGCGCGGAATTTCGGGATTCGGTGGCATCAATCACATGGAGTGCGCAGGATTCGGCTGATCGCGAGTGTGAGAAGCATTCAGAGTGTGGATCGAAAGGCGATACGCCCGCTGGCATTCGCGCCAACACCGAAGCAAAGCTGGTCACCCCTGAAAACGGTGGCGCAACCGGCGCGGTGATAGCCAAGATGTATCTGCTGGGCAACAACCCGCATACCACAAAGATGTATCATCTCAAGGCGAACTCGACTTACTACGTGGTGGTCAAGGCAGCAGGCGTCACCGGTCAGTTACGCTATTTGCTGATGCAAGTGGCAAATACGGGTAATGCCAAGACAGACTCGGTTTCGTGGGGTGAATTCAAATCGTGCAGCGACTCGCCAAACACCGATCCCGCCCGTGCAAGCTGGTGGGGTTGCAGCAGTCACAAATTGCTCGCAGCGAAGACTGCCGCGGATTCACAGGCAGTGATGATTGGGCACGTAAAGTTCCCCGATGAAGACGGCTGGGTTTCGTGTGCGTCAGGCTGCTGTGTGCTCAGGCCAGCTACGGGCATCACGCCATTGAGTGCCGCAGATTCAGCGAAGAAAAAGAAAGCTGCGAAATAGTCGTAAACGTGCAGTGAAAGCCCGTCCCAAAAAGGACGGGCTTTTTCTTTCTGTAGGACGAATGCCCGGCTACCCCTATTTTCGCCCATCCCTTTCACCGAGAACTTTTTGACATTCGTAACAACGTTGCGCAACAAGGCTATGGCTGTGGCAGTCGCCGGTGTTGGTCTGGTGGGAGTATCTGCTTTTGCAACGTTCGAACATTCAACGACGCAGGCGCCGCAGGCAAGTTTCAGTCTGCCTGGGTCGACCGAGGATGTTGACCTTGCGGCTTATCGTCAGTCATTCAACAAGTGGCCGCGAGTGGGCGGACACAGGCGAACGCGTAACGCGGGATCGACGACAACCGAGGTTACGATCTCAGCCTATCCGTGGGCACACGCGTCGGGGCCGAGGCACGTTCCGCCAGCGGGACGCTCACTGCTGGTCGGGCACCTCGTGAACAATGGTGACGAGACAACGACCATGTATTCGCTTAAGCCCGGCAGCGAAGCTGAATATTTCCTTTTCATCACTAACGTTAACGGCGAAGCAGGATGGGAGATGCGCGAAGTCTCCAACGAGGCAAGCGGCCCAATGCCGGTGCGAGCGAGCGGGATGTATGTGAGCTGCAATCACGGTCCGGCAAAAAGCAGCGAAGCTGATTTCAAGTCTTGTGCAGGCGCGGCAAGTGCCAGCGCGACGAGTGAACTCAGACTCGCATCAAGCTTCGGATTCGTGGGGATGATTCAGGAATGGTTCGCTTCTCGTTCGACAAAAACGGCATTTTTCGATGACCCGGCGTGGATCTCATGTGATGCAGGGTGCTGCACTTTGAGCGCAAACTGAAATCGCTACATGAAAGAAGCCCGTCCTGATGGACGGGCTTTTTTTGTAGGCTACTTCGCTGCCTGACGAATTATCACTTCCCCGCCT
Organism: Gemmatimonadaceae bacterium; assembly: GCA_031365555.1. Taxonomy (GTDB): domain Bacteria; phylum Gemmatimonadota; class Gemmatimonadetes; order Gemmatimonadales; family Gemmatimonadaceae; genus UBA4720. Next base: position 2,528 of record JANLYJ010000392.1, read on the forward strand.
GTGAACCCGAAATACTTCGAGCGGAACCTGATCTCCCCTGTAAGTCCGTTTAGCCCGCTGCTCTGCGCCACCTCTGTCCATGCACCACCGTTCACACTGCGTTCAAATGTTGGTGCCGCAACAGCCAGATTGGTGGAAAGATGAACAACGTTGCCAAACGGTGTCACTTCAATCGAGTCGATGTATGTCTCGCCCTGCGGCGCCCAAAGATCCTCATTGCTTCCCGCTACGCGCCACCCCTGTGCAACCTGGGGGGCGAAAACAGATTCGCTTATTCCATCCGGAATCACCCGCACATCGCTGGCAGACGAGCCTCTCGATCCGACTGAGGTGCCATTCATTCCGATTGCCATCGCACCAAACCCAAGAGGATGCATCAGGGCGTATGGGAGCAGATGGTATTCGCTCTCCCGCCTGAAAGGCCGATAGCTGTTCTGCAGAGCAAGCATGGAGTTGTCACCACGCGAACTCATCTCGTGCAGTTCGAGCGGCGAGAGAGCAGCGTCGATTCCCAAAGCCTTATAGGCTTCGTTATATGTCGCATCGACATAAATCCATTTGCTGAATTCCAGGTCGTAGTAGGCAAAAGCATCGTGCGCTGTAATGCTAACGATCATCCACTGCAGTCCCATCGCGTTGACAATTCCGCCAAGGATCAAGTTTTGGAAAGTGCACTCCATTGGAGGCACATCCAGCAGTGTCTTGCCCGCCGATGGCTCCCAGGACATTCCATTCCACGACTGATTCTTAGTTGCAAGCTCGGCGAGCTTCTCGGGATAGTCAGCGAATTCCCAGGCACGCGGATCTGAGACCTCGGAATTCATGTTATGGCGATATGGATGCTTTGCCATGTTCGCCACGTAATCAGCAGCGGCTTGAACTTTCTCGAATTGTGCAACCGCGTCGCGTCCGTAAATCGCACGATACCGTTCCAGCGCGCGGCCAGCATGGGCTGCGAACACTGCGCTCCCCATGTCCAGCCTCTGGGGGATGAACGAGGAGTTTCCGGGCTTACGCGCTGCGCGAACAATTTCCACCGCGGGTGCAACGATGAACGGCATCGCGGCAACCACAGATGATGCATGACCGGTTCCAGTTTCAGTAACGGCCCGGACAGCGACATTGTAGCGAACGCCGTTGGTGAGGCCGGTGATTGTTATCGGTGATGTGGGCGACTGCGCTGAAGTCCAGCTGATTCCGGCATCAATGGAATACTCGAACCTGGTTACAGAAACCGCTGACTGATCGAACTCGACTGTCAGCGACTTGTCGCCAGAAACAATTTCAATAATTCTCGGTGTCGGCTGCGCTGTGGCGCTGACACGGTCAACTCCAGTGACCGATCCACTGCCTCCACATCCGGTCACGATGCACAGAACTGTGCCGACGAAGCCTATGTGTTTCATTGTGGCGTCCAACTGAGAGTGAGTGTTTCAATGCTTCATTCGTCAGTGGGACGCCGAGCCTTTCATGTTGTTAACGGGCTCCTAAAAATCGCCGATCAAGTGTTTATCCAGGCGGGATCATCAGGGTGATCTCATCTCCGGCAGTCACTGTGATCTCTTCACTCACAGGCTGACGCGACCCGGCAATCGGGTTGGCGACGAAGCGCAATGGTGTTGGGCCGTGCAGCGCACTCGCTGGAATTGTCAGAAATACAGTCGCAAGACCACGCGCTGTTCCAAGGCGGACGCGTTCGGCGCCGCGAACCAAATAGATGGTCATGTCACTGAAAGCCTGATTCTGAACGCGCAGCGTGGTCGCGGGCTGGGTCGAGGAGGGCGCACTGTTGTGAAAGCACGCTGTAAGCGTAAACGCAAATATTCCCAGGATTCTCCTCATAAGAGCTTTACCAGTCCGTCCCACTCGATGTTCCCACCGCTCAGTACAACCGCAGTTGGACCATCGATCCTGATAGCGCCCGTAAGAATCGCTGCGAGTGTAATTGCGCCGCTCGGCTCGACCACCAGCTTCATTCGATTGATCAGGTGACGCATCGCCTCGAAGAGATCGTCATCGTCTACCGTGACAACGTCATCGATGAATTTCTGATGGTGAGCGAAGGTTACGTCTCCGATCTGCACAGCCATCAGACCATCTGCAAGACTTTTGGTTGATTCCAGTCTCACCGGCTTACCAGCTGCTCGTGCACGACTGAGCTTCTGCGCGCCAGTTGGCTCCACGCCAATCACTTTCGCTTTTGACCCACTCAGCTTGATTGCCGCTGCAACTCCAGCACTCAAGCCGCCTCCGCCAACCGGAACCACAACGGTCGCGACGTCCTTCATGTCATCCAGGATTTCCAGGCCCACGGTTCCCTGCCCGGCAATGATGAAAAGATCGTCGTATGGAGGGATGAGAATCGAACCGTCCTGCTTTGCGAGCTCCACTGCGCGATCGTAGCGCTCATCCGTCGTCGTTCCCGCAAGCTCGACGCGTGCTCCAAGACGCTCGGCGCCGTTCTTCTTTGCAGAGGTCACTGTGGTGGGCATCACTACAGTTGCAGGGCAACCGAAAATCTGCGCAGCCATCGCCACTCCCTGCGCGTGATTTCCAGATGACGGCGCGATGACGCCGCGCTTCCGCTGCTCCGGACTGAGATTCGCAACAAAATTGTACGCCCCGCGGAACTTGAATGCGCCACCGCGCTGCAGCATTTCGGGCTTGTAGACGATAGGGTATCCGTACTGTCTGGTCAGCCCGTCGTCGGGAAGCAACGGAGTGTGTACGGCGACACCTGCGAGGACCTTGGCCGCTGAGCGGATATCATCGAGTGTCACCACAGTTTTGGCGGTGGTATTCATGCTGAGAAGATGCTATCCTCCACTCCCATAGTGAAGCCGCTAATCATCGGAATTGCCGGCGGGTCCGGTTCAGGAAAGTCCACCGTCGCGCGTAACGTGGCAGAGTCGCTCGGCAACCGTTCTGTGGCGTTCATAGACATGGACGCCTATTACCGGAATTTCACCGAGATCACGCTGGAAGAGCGCCGGCGCGTGAACTGGGATCACCCCGAAGCATTCGACTACGACTTACTCACGGCGCATCTCGAGCAGCTTACCGCGCGCGAGCCGATCAGCAAGCCGGTGTACGACTTCGTCACGCACCTTCGAAGCGGCGACACTGTAACCATCGAGCCTGCTGACGTCATCGTTATCGACGGAATTCTGCTTTTTGTGGACGAACGGGTGCGCGAGCTTTGCGACGTGAAGGTTTTCGTTGATGCGGACGCCGATGTCCGTTTGATCAGACGGATCCGCCGCGATATGGAATCGCGTGGCCGGCCACTTGATGAAATCATCGAGCAGTACCTGTCCACCGTGCAGCCGATGCACCTTCAATTTGTGGAGCCCAGCAAGCGCTACGCCGATGTCATCGTGCCGAGGGGCGGGCACAACGCGATTGCCATTGAAATGATTGTCGCCAAGATCCAGCACCGGCTGCGTCGCGGGGAGTAACTAGCCCGCGGGCTCCACGTCAATTCCGCCTGTATCGACAACCGGCGCACCATGAGGGGAATGCGCGACGTGTCCGCGCGATGAATACACGAGCACCAGTGTCCCCAGCACTCCTATGACGAACACTATGAGCCACACATCTGGCACTCCCATGCTTGCAAACAGATAAGCGCCGACTGAAGTACCAAGTGCGAAGCCGAGCTGTGTGGATGTGGTAAATGCACCCATGTAAACGCCGCGCGATTCAGCCGGTGCCACATCACCGAGGTATGCCGAGAGCGACGGAAAGAGCAGCATCTCACCGAATGTCCAGAAGAGCACGGTAACTACTACAGCCGCTGCAGTCGTTGCAAAGGCAAGTGCGCCGAACCCAAGGGTTATGAGCGCAGCTCCAACGCCAAGCGACCGTGAGTGGGGCCAATCTGCCGTCGCAGAATTGATTGGAATTTCAAGTGCGACGATTATCACCGTGTTGATCGTGAACAACAGTCCGAAGAAGGCGGTGGACTGGTGCAGTGACTGCACCAGGAAGAGCGGCAGCGCGCCTTCATGCTGAAAGAAAACAAAGGAGTTCAAGAACACGCCCACCAGAAAAATCAGGAATGCAGTATCCCTGAGAAGAGATTTTGACGGTCTGGCAGCGGCAGCAACGTGCACGGTGGATTTTTCGACGTGCGGAGAGCTTCGAAAGAAAAATAGGATTACAGCGGCTAACATCGAGGTGATTGCGTCAACCACGAAGATGGAACGAAAGGAAATTGCAGCGAGAAACCCGCCAAGCGCAGGACCGACACTCATGCCCAGGTTGATCGCCAGTCGGACGAGTGCGAAAGCAGGCTTCCGATGCGCCGGATCAACTGACTCTGTCATGAGCTTCAGGCTGGCTGGCCTGAACGAGACATCCATAAGCGACCAGAGTACGGTCACGGCGATCAGTTGCGAAAAGGTTTTCGCAAATGGATAGAGGAGCAGCAAAACGCCCGTCATTGCGAGCGAAACGCGCATGACTGGCAGCGATCCAATCTTGTCGGAGATCCGTCCCGCGAGCGGGGCTCCAGCAATGGACGTGAGGCCGTAGGCCGAGAGCACTATGCCTGCGCGGGCCGCTGAGAGACCGCGTTCGGTGGTGAGGTAAAGAATGAGGAACGGCAGAACCATCAAACCGGCGCGATTAACCAGATTGGTCCAGAAAAGGAGCCAGGCTTCGCGTGGCAGCGCCCCGAGATCGCGCCACGGATTGAGGATTCGCATGGCTCAGTCTAAACAGTAACTGTGATTCCGGCCAATTACGGCTGAAAACAAAAACCCCGCATCGACCGAAGTCGTGCGGGGTAATCATGCGCCCTCTCGGAATCGAACCGAGAACCTACTGATTAAGAGTCAGTTGCTCTAACCAATTGAGCTAAGGGCGCAAATCTTTTGAACTAGTTGGTGCGCCAGGAGGGAATCGAACCCCCGACCCACAGCTTAGAAGGCTGTTGCTCTATCCAACTGAGCTACTGGCGCAGCGGAGCCAGTCTCGCAAGGTAATCGGTCA
>JANLYJ010000404.1:0-1932 GCA_031365555.1 Gemmatimonadaceae bacterium
ATCCCAGGGCGGCAGGCAGCATGATCTTCCATCCGAGCGACATAAGCTGGTCGTAACGGAAGCGCGGCAGCGTCCAGCGGACCCACATGAACACGAAAATGAAGAACATCGTCTTGAGTGCGAAGATCGCGATCGAGAGCAGCGACAGCCACACACTGTAAGGCCCTATGTTATCGTGCCCCGTGAACGGAACATCCCAACCACCAAAAAAGAGCGTTGCCATCAGGGCGCTGGCCGTGACCATGTTCGCGTACTCGGCGATGAAGAAAAGCGAGAACTTCATCGCGCTGTACTCGGTGTGATAGCCAGCTATGAGCTCTGATTCGGCTTCAGGAAGATCGAAAGGAAGCCGGTTCGTTTCCGCGAACGCTGCGATCATGAAGATCAGGAATGCGAGCGTCAGGTTGACGACGTTCCACCCGCCATACGCCTGCTGATTGATGATGCTGCCCAGCGTGACATTGCCGGCGAGCAGCAGCACAGGAATGGTCGAGAGGCCAAGCGAAATTTCGTAGGAAATCATTTGCGCGCTGGACCGCAGGCCGCCTAGCAGTGCGTACTTGTTGTTGGAGGACCATCCGGCAAGCACGATTCCGTAGACGCCCAGCGACGAGATCGCCAGAATGAAAAGGAATCCGACAGGCATATCCGCCACCACCAGGTCGATTCTTCCCCACCGCGTCGGCATCGGCGCGCCAAAGGGAATTACTGCCCATGTAGTAAGCGCGGGAATGAACGACAGAATCGGTGCGAGAATGAAGAGCGGCTTGTAGGCGGCGTCCGGATAGGTCTCTTCCTTCATGAAATTCTTGAGACCGTCAGCTGCCGGCTGAAGCAAACCGCCAGGTCCGACGCGGTTGGGACCGTGACGATCCTGAATCCACGCCGAAATCTTTCTCTCAGCGAGCGTGAGCAGGGCGACCCCAATCATATAGATGGTGAATACGACGACCATCTTGATGATAGTTGCGATGTAGAACACCGCATCGCTCGTTGGCGGTGCATTTCTGTCAACGGCAATCTGGAACAGCGCCATTGGATTGATCACGCTGCCCCCACCGGCTGACTGCTCAGCACAGGAAGGCCCTTGAAGCCGAGCGATTCGTAGTTCAAGCCAGAGAAGTCCGCGTTGTCTTTCGAGAGCTGCGCGAAAACTTCAGACGGGAGATAGAAAGCATTCTGAAGTCCAAGCGCGCCCAGCAGGTCGCCGAGTACGAGCCAGCTTGGACGAGCGAGACCGGGGGCCGTCTTGGCCTGCGTGAAACGCTGCACCCGTCCACGAAGGTTGGTGAAGGTTCCCTCTTCTTCTGCGAAGTTCGTGATAGGCAGGACCACGCTTGCCATCGCTGCAGCTGCCGGCAACGTGGTGCCGATAACGATTACTGCCGAAGCCGCTTCGAGTTCCTTCGGGTCGATCCCCTCGAGGCGATCATCCGCGATTACAAGAACGTCGCCGCTGTAAAGTCCATCGAGCACGTGCTCATTGCGCCGGAAGCCAAGTAATTCGGCGCCGTTCACGTTGGCAGCACGATCGCGCCGAAGTGCCAGGTCTTCGACTCCCGGCAACGGTGCTTCCTCGCCAGTCGTGACTGTGAATGAGCCCGAACCACCGCTCTCCTTGATCAATCGGCTAAGCAGGTAAAGCGACTCATTGGACAGCATTGGCGATGCTGCCACAAACACCCGCTTGCCCTTGAGGAGACTGGCTGCAGCGTTGATCGCAATTTCCCATTCGACATTGGCAAGTGATCCGTTGTGCGAGACCATGGGCTGCTCGACGCGGTCCTGCTCATTGATCCAGCGGTAGTTGAGCCGTCCATAGTCGCACATGAAGTACTTGTTCACTTCTTCATTCGGACGCGGACGCATGCGTACAACACTGTTCTCGCGGGTTTCGATGATCGTGTTGCAGCCCTGCGTGCAGTTCGGGCA
>JANLYJ010000418.1:0-1858 GCA_031365555.1 Gemmatimonadaceae bacterium
CGCGCCGCAGCCATCGTGATCTTGCGCGTGACAAACGTCTCACCGCGAATGGGAGATTCGTGATTGAACAGAATCCCGTTGGACGCGAACTGTCCGTAGGATTCCCTGTAATTCACCGTAATCCAATAGGCGTAGAGCTTCGCGCACGCGTACGGTGAGCGCGGATAAAACGGTGTTGTCTCCCGCTGCGGGATTTCCTGAACTTTCCCGTAAAGCTCTGAGGTCGAAGCCTGGTAGAACTTCGTCTTCTTCGTCATCCCGAGAATGTGCAGTGCTTCCAGGAGCCGCAGCGTTCCGATCGCATCGGAATTCGCCGTGTACTCAGGCGTCTCGAATGACACCTGCACGTGGGATTGCGCGCCGAGGTTGTACACTTCGTCCGGCTGCGTCTCCTGCACGATCCGTATCAGGTTCGTCGCGTCCGACAGGTCACCGTAGTGCAGAAAAAAGCGCGAATGAACCTCATGGGGATCTGAATAGATCCCGTCAACGCGCTGGGTATTGAACATGGACGAGCGGCGCTTGATTCCGTGGACCTCGTAGCCCTTTCCTAATAGGAACCGTGCGAGGTATGCGCCATCCTGTCCGGTAACGCCTGTGATTAGGGCAGTCTTCATGGTAGCCCTAATAATAGCCACCTGAAGCGTGTAAACCGAGGGTTTACCGCTGCGTTATTGGCGCGCTAGAACTGGAAATAGATGAAAGAGGTCTTGTTGAAGACGCCGAACAAAAGAATGCTCAGGACTAGCCCGTAATACACCGACCAGCGCAGCCATGCCGGCTTCTCGGCCAGCATCCGCCGCATCTGCATGTGACGCTGCAATACGTGCACGCCTTCCATGGCGAGGATGCCCAATATTGCCAGTCCAAAAACCCACTTGCCTTCCCCGAGATATACGATGGAGTCGCGTGCGCCATTCGTGTTGTGCAGCGCCATTGGAATCTGCGTGCGGATGCCGGAGAACAGGTGCGTGACGACATAACTCGCTTCATGAATCGACCGGCTGCGGAAGAAAATCCAGGCGAAGCAAACGATCGCGAACGTGAACAGTGTCTGCAGGAGCCGATTGAGCCTCGCGCCCGGTTCGATTCCAATGGATCGCTTCAATCGTTCGCGCCGCTGCCTCGTTTCGTTCCCAATGACCAGGAATGCGCCGTGCAGCGCACCCCAGGCAATGAATGTCCAGTTTGCGCCATGCCAGAAACCGCTGACGAGAAATGTGAAAAAGAGATTGAAGTTGCGCCGCGCATTGCTGACACGGTTGCCGCCGAGCGGGATGTACAGGTAGTCGCGAAACCAGGTGGAGAGTGAGATGTGCCACCGCTTCCAGAACTCGGAAATCGTGCGCGAGAAATAGGGACGGTTGAAGTTGTCCATCAACCTGAATCCCATCACCTGTGCGGCGCCAATTGCCATGTCGGAATAACCCGAGAAGTCGCAGTAAATCTGAAACGCGAAAAACACAGTCGCGATGATGAGTGGAATTCCTTCGAACTGCGTTGGATGGTTGTAGACGTTGTTGACCATCATTGCGAGGCGGTCGGCAATTACCACCTTCTTGAACAGTCCCCATGCCATGAGCTTGAGCCCATCTTCGACCCGCTTGTCGTCAAAGGCATGCTCAGTGTGAAACTGGTGAAGCAGGTTCTGGGGGCGCTCGATTGGACCCGCGACGAGCTGAGGATAGAACATCACATACAGCGAGTAAATCCCGAAATGTCGTTCTGCCTTCTGGTTCCCGCGATAGACCTCGACTACGTAGCTGAGTGACTGGAAGGTGTGAAAGGAAAGTCCGATCGGAAGAATGAGAGCGAGTGCTTCAACGGAGTAGTTCCAGTGCACCGCCTGCGCGAGCGC
>JANLYJ010000421.1:0-1910 GCA_031365555.1 Gemmatimonadaceae bacterium
GACATTGCCTCCGGTGACCGGAGTTCCGAGCGCGGTGCAAGCCTCACCAATGCCACGGATCGATTCCTTGAGCTGGTGATACACCTCAGGCTTTTTTGGATTTCCGAAGTTCAGGCAGTTCGTGATAGCCATCGGACGCGCACCTGTGCAGGCGACGTTGCGAGCCGCCTCAGCGACGGCGATGCGTCCCCCGACGAGTGGATCGAGGTAGACGTAGCGTCCATTTCCGTCGGTCTTCACTGCGACTGCCTTGTTTGTTCCGCGGATGCGAAGAACGGCGGCGTCTCCGCCAGGACCAATCACCGTGTTCGTGCGGACGGTTGAATCGTACTGTCTGTACGCCCAGCCCTTGCTTGCAATCGTTGGGGCGGACAGAAGCTGGCGCAGCGTCCAGGCAGGATTGGATTCCTGCTCATCCTCGATGACGTTGGTGATGTCCTGTGCGCGGAGAGTCTGGATGGTCGTGGACTCGCACGCTTCAGGCGTGTACATCGGACAGTCTGTCACAAGCCGCGATCCGGGGAACTCGGCCACGACGCGGTCACCTTCAGTCACGCGATAAACTGGCTCTGAAATGATCTCACCAATCACAGCTGCGGTGAGATCCCATTTGCGCAGGATTGCCTCGACCTGACTCTCGCGGCCCTTCTTTGCGACAACCAGCATGCGTTCCTGCGACTCGCTGAGAAGAATCTCGTAGGGAGTCATGCCTGCCTCGCGCACTGGAACTTTGGTCACGTCGATAGTCACGCCAACATCTCCACGCTCGGCCATTTCCGCCGAGGAAGATGTCAGGCCTGCAGCGCCCATATCCTGAATGGCGACAATGTGGCCGCTTTGAATCAGCTCGAGACTGGCTTCGAGAAGAAGCTTTTCCGTGAACGGATCTCCGACCTGCACGCGCGGACGTTTGGCGTCCGACTCTTCTGAAAGATCTTCCGAAGCGAACGATGCACCGTGGATTCCGTCGCGGCCAGTGCGCGCGCCCACTGCGATGATGGGGTTGCCCACGCCCTCAGCCTTTGCGCGAATCAGGTCCTTCTCGTGCAGAAGGCCAACGCACATTGCATTGACGAGAGGGTTTCCTTCGTACGCCGGGTCGAAAACGATTTCACCTGCAACTGTCGGAATCCCAACGCAATTGCCATAGTCGCCAATGCCTTTGACTACACCCGAGAAGAGATAGCGCACGCGCGCCGAGTCCAGCGATCCGAAACGGAGGGAATTGAGCATCGCGATCGGACGCGCACCCATCGTGAACACGTCACGCAGAATTCCACCCACTCCGGTTGCGGCGCCCTGATACGGCTCGACAGCCGACGGGTGATTGTGTGACTCGATCTTGAATGCGATTGCGAGACCATCACCAATGGAGATGACACCCGCATTCTCTCCAGGTCCCTGAAGCACGTGTGCGGCTTTGGTTGGCAGAGTCTTCAGCAGGGGACGCGAGTGCTTGTACGAGCAGTGCTCGCTCCAGAGCGCGCTGATGATTCCAAGCTCTGTGAATGTCGGCATGCGGCCGACCATCGCCTTCAGCTTTTCGAACTCTTCGATTGTTAGGCCGTGCTCGGCGACAACAGCTGGAGTGATTTCCGGATCGCCCGGTCTGGGCGCGACGTTTGAGCTCACCGAAGCGCACCAGCCATCAGAGATTGAAAGAGCGGCAGTCCATCTTCAGAGCCGAGCAGCATGTCCAGTGCGCGTTCCGGGTGTGGCATCATTCCAAGCACATTCCCTTCACGATTGACGATTCCCGCAATGTCGCGAACGGATCCATTCGGGTTGTTGGTGTAACGGAAAACAACCTGGCCGTTGCCCTCGATCTCATCCAGCGTGCGATCATCGGCGTAGAAACGTCCATCCCCATGCGCGACAGGCATCTCGAGGTGCTGGCCTTTCTCGTATCC
>JANLYJ010000426.1:0-2659 GCA_031365555.1 Gemmatimonadaceae bacterium
CGCGCACTGGTAACCGGAGGAGCGGGGTTCATTGGCTCCCACATCGCCGACATCTTTATAGCGAATGGTTATGACGTCGATATCATCGACGACCTGAGCAGCGGCAGGCGCGAGAATCTCCCTGAATCGGCGCGCTTTCATCATGTAAACGTCGCATCGCGCGATGCAGCGGAAATTGTTCGGCAGGGGCGTTTTGACGTAATCCTTCATGTCGCCGGCCAGATTGACGTCCGTAAAAGCGTTGCCGATCCGCTCAACGACGCGACGATCAACATACTCGGCACCGTCAACCTGCTCGAGGCGCTGCACAGGTCCGGCGGGAAGGGACGGTTCGTGTTCACGTCCACAGGCGGCGCCATATATGGGGATTTCAATACCCCGCCAAATGTCGAGAATTTCCCGAAAGACCCCGAGTCGCCCTATGCTGTCTCGAAATTGAGCGCTGAGTACTACATGGCGTACTACGGTCGCCTGCATGGGATGGAATGTGCGACGGTGCGCTTCGGTAACGTGTATGGCCCTCGTCAGGATCCGCATGGCGACGCGGGAGTCGTCGCAATTTTCTGCACGCGGATTCTTGATGGGCGGCCACTTACGATCTTCGGAGATGGCAGCCAGACGCGCGACTATGTATACGTCGGCGATGTTGCAAACGCAGTGTGGATGGCGGCTTCAAAACCATTGCCCCCAGCCGAACGGGTAGATGCTCGCGCATTCAATGTGGGAACGGGCATCGGTACCTCCGTGACTGATCTCGCGGCGATGCTTCAGAAGGCCTGCCAGACTCAACTTCCAATCGAGTTTGCTCCAGGCAGGCCAGGCGAGCAACAGGAATCGTTTCTCGATGTGTCTAAAGCAAAGGCGGTACTGGGCTGGACTCCTCAGACACAACTTCCCGAGGGTCTCTTGAAAAGTTTTCAGTGGGCTGCAGCTAATCGCGAGAAGAAGGGAGCCTGAGAATGATGATGCAGGTCGGAGCAGCGCTTCCGTCTTCGCCGATCGAGCTTATCACTGCGTCTACGGGTGCCACGAAGATCGTGCTAGGTCTTCTGGTGCTGCTCTCGCTCGTGAGCTGGGCGATCATGCTGGGCAAGTGGATCGAGTTTCGCCGGATCGTTTCGGCGGGACGCGACTTCGCAGACGCATTCCATCGCTCGCGCACGCTCGAAGACGCAAGAGCTATCACAAATGATTTTGGAAAGAGTCCACATGGTGAGGTGATGGCGCGTGCTGTCCGTTTCGTGGAAGAGACGACTCCTGCGCTCGCCGCGACATCGGATCGGTCCGCGCGGCTCAGTGGTTCCCAGGTTGAAGCGCTTCGACTCGTGCTCGATGCAGAAATCGGCAGTGTACGAGAAAGACTTTCACGCTTCGTCCCGTCGCTCGCTACAATCGGATCGGTCAGCCCGCTGATTGGACTGCTCGGCACAGTGCTCGGAGTCATCGACGCATTTCTTGGGATTGCCGAGAAGGGCTCGGGCAATATTGCTGCTGTTGCTCCAGGCGTGGCCGAGGCGCTGATTGCGACAGCCGCTGCACTCAGTGTGGCAATTCCCGCGGTGTTCGGCTACAACATTTTCGCGAACCGCCTGAACCGAATCGATACGGAGCTTGAAGCGTTCGCATCGGAGCTTATCGCTCTGCTTGTGCGCGAGGGCCGCATTTAGTGCGATCGCGGCGGCAGCGCGTTGCGCTGAACGCGGAAATCAATGTTGTCAGTCTCATCGACGTGATGATGCTGCTGATGATCATCTTCATGATCACAGCGCCGATGATGCAGGGCGGCGTGGACATCTCCCTTCCCAAAGCTGAAGCCCGTCCGCTGGATTCCAAGAGTGGGCTCACGGTCACCATTGACCGGTCGGGCGCAATTCTCGTGGACGATGTAAAGCTCAGTTTCAGTGAATTCAAGGCGACTTTCCACGCTCTCGCCGAGCAGCGCGGGAGAAATGGTGTTTTCCTGCGTGCGGATCAGGATGTGCCTTATGGCACAGTCGTGCGTGTGCTCGCTGTGATGCGCACCAGCGGTGTGGGCGACGTAGGACTCGTCGCGGAGCCGGACGAACAGCGCTGATGGCAGCGCAGACTCACGGCCCCACCGGACTGCTCGTTCCACTTGGATGGTCTGCGCTTTTGCACGGGACATTCGTTGCGCTGGCTATTCTCGTCTCGCGCAACGGCAATCGTGAGTTGTCGCTGCCCCCTGTTTATCGAGTGAATATCATTGCAGCGCCCGCGGGACCGCGCGCAATCGGGACAGTGGGAGCAGAACCATCAACCATAAAAACGCCGCCAATCACCACTGCTGCCCCGGAGCCCCTAGTTCGCAAAGCTCCGATCGACAGGGCAACGGCGAAAGCGCCAAAACCCGCATCCACTCCAATCGAATCGCCGGCGGCCGCTGTCAAAAAGAGCGAAGGTCCGCGCGCTGGTGGCGGGCCGATCGGTGACAAGGGGACCGATGTCGCAACGGTACGGACCGAGGGGATCGACTTTCCCTTTCCAGGGTACCTCAACAACATCGTCCGCCAAATCGCCCTCAACTTCAATCCCCGCGACCGCAATGCGGCTTTACGTTCTGAAGTTTTATTCATCATTCGTCGCGACGGGACAGTCGCCAACGTGAGAATTTTGAAGAAGTCCGGATCCTACTCGGTCG
>JANLYJ010000002.1:0-3887 GCA_031365555.1 Gemmatimonadaceae bacterium
AACGTCGAGCGATACTTCGGATACAGGCGTTAAATCATCGGCGAGCGATGCGTCACGCAGGAAGGGCACCTCAGCTCCGGCGGCCCGCGCAATGGCCGCAATTGCTTCATCGTCTGTGCTTACCAAAACGCGGTCAAACACTTCTGATCCGAGCGCGGCTTCAATTGTGTATTCGATTGCCGGTCGCCCGCACAGGAGCTTCACATTCTTTCCGGGCAGCCGCTTCGATCCACCTCGCGCCGGAATTACTGCCAGCGCCAGTTTTTCAGTCATGGATCTCAAATTCGGTACGCACCGGAAGTGTTACCAGCGCCGAGTCATGCCCCACGAGCAGGTCGAGATTCTCGAGGTCTTCCGGGTATTCAACATAAAAGTCAGTGCCGCCGCCCGCCCAGATGTCGAAAGGCATGTCATTATTGAAGGCACTGGCCACGCCGAGATTGAAATAGTACCGGCGAGCCCTAAGAGAATTCTGGGGCAGAACGATCCTGAATGTCCCTCGCTCCCCCGCTGACAGCGCCTTTGGCTCACGCCGTCCAACCCATGTCGTTACGACCGATCCGGTAGCTGCATCAACAACATTGAAGTTGAAGACTGCACTGTCTGCGTCGGCATAAACTTCGAAGTCAACTTCCGCGACTATCGTGTCGCCCATGCGGAACTCCGAACGAGGCTCCCCCTGGTCACTGCTCAGCCTGAAATCGCGAAACTGCACTTCACCCGTTCCGCGACGGTGCCCTTCGTTCCTGTACACACCGACTTCACGCGGACCTGTGTCACGATTTGAGCTCTCGATGTACGACCCAATCACCTTGCGCGGATCGCCGTCAGAAACGACGGTGCCGTTGTTGATCCAGATCACCCGGCTGCAGAGACTTTCAAGCGCGGGCATCGAGTGGCTCACAAAAAGAACTGTCCGCCCTTCCTTCGCGGCCTGATCCATTCTGCCGAGACACTTTTTCTGGAATGCCGCGTCCCCAACAGCGAGTGCCTCATCGACGATCAGTATTTCCAGCTCCATGAACGCGGCAACTGCGAACGCGAGCCTGACATACATGCCGCTGGAATAATGCTTCACCGGAGTGTCTACGAACTTCTCGACATCGGCGAACGCAACAATCTCGTCGAACTTTCTCTTAATGTCGGCACGCTTTTCTCCCATGATTGCACCATTGAGGTGCACATTCTCCCGGCCTGTGAGCTCAGGATGAAATCCTGTTCCGACTTCGAGAAGGGATCCGACACGACCATGCATCTCTACGCGGCCTGTAGTCGGGGATGTCACGCGCGACAGAACCTTGAGAAGAGTGCTCTTGCCTGCGCCGTTCTTCCCAATAACTCCCAGCACTTCCTGCTGTGCGACATGAAACGACACGTCCTGCAGCGCCCAAAGTGTAGGCACGACAGCTCTCTTCTTTTCTGACTTCGGGGAAAAGGCGCCGCTGACCGCTCCGGCGATTGTGTCGCGAAGCGTGCGATAGCTCCCGACCGAGCCACCCAGGCGGTACTGTTTGCCAAGTCCCTCGACGTTTATCGCAGTTGGTTTTGTCAAACCACGTCCGCAAAAATGCGTTCCATGCGACGGAAGTAGAAAAGGCCGCCTGTCAGAAGCACGAGCACAACGACGCCCGAAACAATTATCATCTCGCTCGGCGGCTCTCCACCTGTAAGAGCCCAGCGGAATCCCTGGATGACACCCGTCATTGGATTCAGCGAATAGAGAAGACGCCACTTGCCATGCGGAATCATGTTGGCTGAATAAGCCACGGGTGACGCGTACATCCACGCCATTACCAGAAATGGAATAAGGTGCTGCACATCCCTGTATTTCACGTTGAGCGCAGACAGCCAGAGACCGACTGCAAGTGCGCTCGCAAGTGAAAAGGCAACCAGAACCGGAACCCACAGAATCGCCACACCCGGGCGGATCCCGTAGTACAGCATCAGGACAATCAAGACGGCGAACGCAATCACGAAGTCAACCAGCCCCGCGGCCACCGCAGAAATTGGAATGATCAGGCGCGGGAAATAGACCTTGGTGAGAAGATTCGCGCTGCCAACAAGGCTGGTTCCTGCACGCGTCAGCGCGCCCGAAAAAAGCTGCCAGGGCAGAAGTGCAGCGAAACTAAAAACAGGATATGGAAGTCCGTCTGACGGAAGATTCGCAAGCTTGCCGAACACGACGCTGAAAATCAGCATGGTCAGCACCGGCTGCAGCACGGCCCACGCAACGCCCAGCGCAGTCTGCCGGTATCGCACCTGAATGTCGCGCCATGTGAGGAAATAAATCAGCTCACGGTACTGCCAGAGCTCGCCCAGCTTTAGCGCCACCCAGCCCGTTGAGGGCTCGATTACTACAGTTTGGGAACTGTCGCTTCTGGCAGTGGCTGTCACGATTGCAACTTGCGGGAAAACTCTATCGGCGAGCTACGGACGACGGCGTCCTGGACTCCGCCACATACCATTCGAAAGTTCTTCGAAGACCTTCATCCAGCGAAACCTGCGGCTCCCAACCTGTAGCCCTCACCTTTGACGAGTCCAGGATCTTGCGAGGCGTTCCGTCAGGCTTGTCAGCGTCCCAGTCGATCGGTCCATCGTAACCCGCAATTCCCGCGATTTTTTCTGCGAGCTCGCGAATGGTGAGGTCACTTCCAAGGCCAATGTTGTACAAGCCGTTCGCGCCGATCTCGAGCAGATGGATTGCAGCCTTCGCGACATCATCCACAAAAAGAAATTCGCGCAGAGCCTTCCCTGTTCCCCAGAGTTTCACCGGTGAGTTGTCGCCCTTCTTGCGGCGCTCAGCAGCCTCGTGAAACTTGCGGATCATTGCAGGCAGAACGTGCGACGTTTCGAGGTCGAAGTTGTCGCCGATGCCGTACAGGTTGGTCGGCATCAACGACAGCCAGTTCCTTCCCTGCTGCGCATTTGCTGCCTCGACCAGCTTCAGGCCCGCGATCTTCGCGATAGCGTATGGCTCATTTGTCGGCTCGAGCGGGCCGGTGAGGAGATACTCTTCCTTGATGGGCTGAGGCGCGAGCTTCGGGTACACACATCCCGATCCAAAGAAGACAACGCGTTCGACACCCTGAGCCAGTGCAGCGCCAAGAACGTTGTTCTGGATCTGCAGGTTGTCGAAAATAAAGTTCCACCGCTTTGTGTTGTTCGCGTGGATCCCACCGACCGTCGCGGCCGCGAGAAAAACTATTTCCGGCTTTGTTTCTTTGAAAAAAGCGTCGACTGCCGCCTGATTACGGAGGTCAAGCTCGGTGCGCGTGCGAGTTATGACAGCGCCATAACCGCGACCTTCCAGTTCCCTTAGCAGTGACGATCCGACGAGTCCGCGGTGGCCCGCTACAAAAACACGCTTTCCTGAATCCATTATTCGACCACGTCGCGAAGTTGACCCCATGAAGGGTCGAGTATGAATGGCTGCTTTTCCTGCACAGCCCGAAGATCAGCGTCAGCCATCATGTGAACGAGCTCGGTGAACCCAACGCGTGGTTCCCAACCGAGAACATTCCGTGCTTTTGATGCATCCCCAACCAGAAGCTCGACTTCTGCCGGGCGAAAATATCTGCGATCTACTTCTATGACCTTCTTACCCGTTTCGGCGTCGAAGCCGATTTCGTCAGGTCCCTCGCCCTTGAACTCGAGCTTGAATCCAAGACGCTCGAACGCGCATCGACAAAAATCTCGCACCGATCGCGCGTCACCCGTTGCAAGCACGAAATCGTCAGCCGTGTCGTGCTGCAGCATCTTCCACATTCCCTCTACATAGTCGCCCGCAAAGCCCCAATCGCGTTTAGCATCGAGGTTGCCGAGATACAGTTTTTCCTGCAGTCCCTCACGAATACGCGCCGCAGCCATCGTGATCTTGCGCGTGACAA
>JANLYJ010000006.1:0-5628 GCA_031365555.1 Gemmatimonadaceae bacterium
GTGCAATGACACAGGGACATTCCACTTTCTCTTGAGTGCGGCTATGGCGCCTACGTGATCAACGTGACCGTGCGTGATCCAGATTGCCTGGAGCGTCGTGGCCGACCGCTCGATCATATCGATGATCTTTTCCGGCTCAGCGCCCGGGTCAACAAGTGCAGACACGCCGCGAGTGTCGTCGGTGACGAGATAACAGTTTTCCTGAAAGGGACCAACTGTCAACGGCGTAATGATCATTCGTCGCGCATCTCGAACCGGCGATCCATTGTGGACGGCGCATCGGCTGTCTCGAGGACAGGCGGCTGTGCGTCGCCAATGTGATGGTGAGCGAGCCAGCGTTCTGCCTCGAGGGCCGCCATGCAGCCGGTGCCCGCCGCAGTGATCGCCTGTCTGTAGTAGCTGTCCATCACGTCTCCGGCGGCGAACACACCGTTTGCCGTTGTGGCAGTTCTCCAGGGCGATGGAGTTCTCACGTAGCCGGATGGCTCGAGCTCCAGCTGTCCCTTCACGAAATCGGTGTTGGGCGTATGGCCGATGGCTATGAACAACCCGCCAGCTTCAATCGTTTTTGTGTCGCCAGTCGTGAGATTTTTGATCTGCACGCCCGTTATGAAATCGTCGCCAAGCACATCGACGACCTGTGAGCTCCACTCGACACGAATTTTTGGATTTGCAAGGACACGCTCACCCATCACTTTGGACGCGCGGAAAGAGTCGCGACGGTGCACAATGACAACTTCGCTCGCGTACTTGGTGAGATAGGTAGCTTCTTCCATCGCCGTGTCACCACCGCCTACGACGATCAGGCGCTTGTTTCTGAAAAATGGCAGCGCACCGTCGCACACTGCACATGCAGACACACCACCGCCTGTGCGCGCAAGGCGTTCTTCATTGTGCAGTCCGATCCAGTTAGCGCGGGCGCCAGTTGCGATCACAACTGCGTGCGCCTCGACTTCTTTTCCGCCGCTGGTAGTCAGGCGATGCGGGTGCGAGGAGAAATCGGTCTTGACAATGTTTTCGGACACGACGCGAGTCCCGAACCGGATCGCCTGCGCCTTCATGCGCTCCATCAGCTCAGGCCCGCTGACTGCCTCAGGAAATCCCGGGTAGTTCTCGATGTCGGTCGTGTACATCAGCTGACCGCCCGGAATCATCTCGCGGCTAACTTCGCCTTCATAGACCACCGGATCCAGATTCGCACGGGCTGCGTAAACGGCGCAGGTCCACGCTGCCGGGCCGCTGCCGATGATGAGAAGGGTTTCCCGCTGCTTTGGGTCGTTCATGATGAGAAAGTTATCAGGTTTGGGGCTGGAACTGCCACTTAAGAACGACCAAGCTGGGAGCAGCGCGCCTGAAGCTCGGTGCCCGGAGCAGCTCCAAGCTTTTCGCTCAAAGCGAGCTGCTCCCAGCTTGGTCGTTCTTAGGTTGCAGTTAACTTTGGCAATGCCCCGCATCGTCTCCTTCCTACCCGCAGGCACCGAAACGCTCTACGCTCTCGGCGCAGGCCAAGACCTCCTCGGCCGCTCTCACGAATGCGATTACCCCGCAGAAGTGCTGTCGCTCCCCATCGTGAGCCGCCCGGCACTCAATCTCGATGGCCTGTCGCAGGAACAGATCGACACGGCCGTCGCCGAGCGCTTGAAGTCGGGTGCCAGCCTATACGAGGTGGATGAAATCCTGCTGCGCGAGCTCGAACCCGATGTCATCATCACGCAGGATCTCTGTCAGGTTTGCGCTCCATCAGGTAACGAACTCACTCGCGCGATTCGCGACCTTCCCAAGAAGCCTGAAGTCGTCTGGCTCTCGCCGCAGACTCTTGCCGACATCGAAGACAATATCCGGAGCGTTGGAGTCGCTGCAGGAAAATCGGTGAATGCCGAGTCGATCATCCACTCAAACCGTGATCGAATTCAGTGCGTGGTTGATTCTGTAGCAGATGCGCCGACACGACGCGTCGCGTTTCTCGAATGGATCGAACCCTTCTTCACCGCGGGACACTGGGTGCCGGAGATGATCGAGCTCGCCGGAGGTTACGATCCTAACGGAAAGAAAGGCGCAGACTCGGTACGAATGACATGGGATGAAGTGTGCGCATCAAACCCGGAGATCGTCATCGTTTCTCCATGCGGGTACCACCTCGACCAGGCAGTCGAGCTCGCAAAAACGCTGGAGCAGATTCCGAACGCAAGAGTTTTTGCTGTGGACGCCAATGCTTACTACGCGAGGCCAGGCCCGCGGGTCGCCGAGGCAGTTGAGCTGCTTGCGCACATCTTCCATCCTGACCGATTCGAGTGGAAGCACCCGGGCCGGCCATGGGCTCAGGTTCGGATGTGACGTCCGCCGTCGACTATTAGTGTCGTGCCTGTCACGTAGTCGGCCTGAATGAGATAGATCACAGCTTCTGCAACATCCTTGGGGCTGCCCAGCCGTTTTAGCGGTGTGGTGCTGATGATATGCTCTTCGCTCTCTTCGCTCCAGCCATCGGGAAGCAGTACCGCGCCTGGCGCAATAGCGTTCACCCGCACTCGCGGAGCAAGCGTACGGGCAAGCGCGCGCGTCATTTGCACGAGACCCGCTTTCGTTATGCCGTGCGGAATGAATGCGGGCCAGGTTTCGAAAGCCGCGAGGTCGGAAATGTTGATGATGGATCCGCCACGCTCACCCATCGCAGCCGACGCTGCCTGCGCCAGAAAAAAGGGTGCGCGAAGATTCAAGGCAAACATTGCATCCCAGTCTGCCACTGTTACTTCACCGAAGGGCGTGCGCTGCATTACTGCCGCCGAGTTGACGAGAACATCGAGCGAGCCAAAATGCGCGACAACTTTGCCCACCAGCTTGTCGCCACTGCCTTCAGCGGCAAGATCGGCCTTGAAGATTTCTCCATCGCTTCCAGCTGCCCTTATTGCCGCGAGAGTTTCTTCTGCCTGTTTCATCGACGAATGGCAGTGCACTGCAACGCGGGCCCCACATTCGGCGAGCGCGATCGCAATCTCCCGGCCGACGCGCACACCCGCGCCCGTCACGAGAACTACTAGACCGTCAACCTTCATGTTGAAGCTCCCGACGAATTGCGCGCGGCGATTCGCTCATCCTGCTTCTCCAGCCATTCGATGGGAACGTTCATGTTTCCAATCTGACGCGGACCGTCACGCGTTCCATGCCAGTCCGACCCGCCGCTGGGAAGCATGTTCAGAAACTCCACCAGTGTGCCGATGCGAAGAATGTCTTCCGCGGAATGACTGGGATGCCGCACTTCGACACCGTCCAGTCCCATTTCCCGAAGCTTCTCGATCTCTGCACGTTTGGCGCTGTGTCCCGGGTGCGCCCAGAACGCCACCCCGCCGGATTCGTGAGTTATTTCTATCGCGTCCTCGGCAGTGACACGCTCCTTGGGGACGTATGCCTGCCTTCCGAAACCGAGGTAGCGATCGAAAGCCTCATGATTATCCCCCACCATTTTGTGCGTGACCATCGCGCGAGCAACGTGCGGTCGTCCGACTGCAGCTTCACCCGCTTCGAGCATGACCGACTCGAGTGACAGTCCCACTCCAATCGCATTGAGCTTACGAACGATTTCCTCGGCGCGAAGCTGGCGCGTTTCCCGAAATCGGCGAAGCCGGATGTTGATTGCGTCGGGTTTAGTCACGTGCAGCGCGAGCATATGAATCTCGCGTCCATCGTGAAAGACGCTCAGCTCCACACCCGGAATGACACGTATACCGAGCGGCGCTGCTGCAGCCCTCGCAGCTTCCACTCCCTCGAGTGTGTCGTGATCGGTAACTGCTATGGCAGACAACCCTGCGGAGTGCGCTGCCTGAACAAGCTGCTCGGGTGGGAGAATTCCGTCCGATGCAGTTGTGTGCAAGTGCAAATCAACGCGCGCGCCATGCGCGACCGCGGTCACCGCCTGTAGCCTGCCTCGGGCGAGGTAAAGCTGGCCTGCGACTGGGAGAACAACACACGCAGGTCTTCGTCGCTCAGCTCCGCGAACGACTGCTCGCGCGAGCGTGTGCCCACGGGCGAATAGCGTGTGATGCGAACTTCACGACTCTCACCGGTTCCGCGACTGTAGAAAAGTCCGAACTCGTCCTGCATGTATGACGTCACATATCCCGAGGGGAATACCGACCAGGCATTGCCGTCTATTTCAATTTCGCGTGCTGGCATTCTAGAGCTCCACTTCCTTGTATATGCGCGCCGCGTCGAGGATACGGTGCGGCGCATTCGAATGTGCTTCAGACAGAATAGCTGCGTCGTTTGCTTCGGTGAACTCGATGAAGGCGCCGGGAAGAGAAACCTCTTCGAACACCCAGAACCTGCACCTGGCCGCTTCGTAATGCGCCTTTCGCAGTGCCAGGCGCTCGAAATACTTCGGCCTTTCGCCCAGCGGGACTGTCGTGCGTGAGATCGTCAGTGTGCGCGCCACTCAGACTCCGGCTTCGGGATATGTCTCGATTCCCTTCTTCACGTGCGCGAGAAATTCATCGGCAACTGCGCCGTCAATTACCCGATGGTCAAATGAAAGGGAGAAATAAGCGCAGGTACGGATTGCAATTGTATCTTCACCATCAGCGCCTGTCATGACTTTGGGGCGCTTTTCGATCGCACCGACCCCCATGATTCCAACCTGGGGCTGATTGATGATCGGCGTTCCCATCAGCGAGCCGAAAACTCCGGGGTTGGTGATGGTGAATGTCCCACCCTGCACCTCTTCGGGTGACAGCTTCTTGGCACGCGCGCGGGCTGCAAGGTCATTGAGCGCACGAGTCAGTCCCGACAGCGAAAGATCGTCGGCGTTCTTGATCACTGGCACAATGAGACCCCAGTCAAGCGCGACCGCAATTCCGATGTTGACCTGCTTACGGTAAATGACATTGTGGCCGGCTACCGACGCGTTCATGATCGGAAATGCACGCAGGCCATCGACGACAGCTTTGATGATGAAGGGCATGTAAGTCAGCTTCTGACCGTAGGATGCCTCGAACTCTGCGCGCTTTTTCTGCCGGATCTTTGCTACACGCGTGAAGTCCACCTCGAAAAATGAAGTAACGTGCGCGGATGTGCGCCGCGACATCGCCATGTGATCGCTGATCAGTGCGCGCATCTTGGACATCGGCTCGACTACATCGCCAGCCCACGGCTCCGGCGTCGGTCCATGCACTTCCGTACGCGCTACACCACCGGGCGCGTGCATCGAAGCCATCCGGCCCGGTGCCTGCGCCCCAGACTCGATGAACCCGACGATGTCCTTCTTGGTTACACGTCCTGCGATTCCCGATCCCTGCAGGGCAGCGATGTCCACGCCGTGCTCTGCCGCAATCTTGCGCACGAGCGGGGACGACTTCGTTCTGAGTCGCTCCTCGAGAGAATTGCCCCCGTTGGTTCCAGTGTGTGCGATCTGGTGCGGAGCTTTTTGGAGTGGAGCAGGTGCCGCCGAGACAGCAGCGGGTGCGGCTGCGGCTGCAGGCGCGGCGGCAGGCTTTGCTTCGGCTGCAACCGCAGCACCTTTCTCGGTTTCCAGAATCGCGACTACGGTCTGAACGGCGACAGTCTGGCCTTCCTGAACCAGAATTTCCGCGATGACGCCGGCCGCGGACGACGGAATCTCCGCGTCGACCTTGTCGGTCG
>JANLYJ010000014.1:0-2125 GCA_031365555.1 Gemmatimonadaceae bacterium
GATCGAATTCTAGAGTGCGTATCGAAACCTTACGCTTGTCGACGGATATTCTCTCTCGCGTATAATCACGAGATGCACCCCAACGATCCGGTAGAAAAGCATTTTAGGCTCGTCACCGAACAAAAAGCCGCCCTGCGCAAACTAGGCATCCTAGCTATCGGCGACCTTGTATTTCACTTCCCGTTGCGTTATGAGGCCCCTGGCGAAGCGACTGCGGTGCACAGCCTGATAGTTGGAAACACGGTCACCCTCTACGGACAGCTCACCAAGCTCGAGGCTAAGCGACTCTGGAAGAGCAAACGTCCGGCTACTACCGGCATGTTCGAGGATGGCACCGGCCGCATACAGGTCATGTGGTTCAATCAGCCCTACATCGCCAAGATGGTCCCACAGAACACTCCGGTCAAGATGACGGGAACCGTAAGCGGAAATCCGGCCCGACCTTTTATATCGAACCCAGAAGTCACAGTATTATCGCAAAGCGCCGTCCCCGAAGGGCTCTTTGCCGATGCTCTCACTACCGAGCAGCCCGATGCGTTGTTTCCGGTGTACCCCGAAAGCCGCGGAATCACGAGCCGTTGGTTCTTCCATGCCATGGAGCGTGTGTTCGCCTCGGGTGTACTCAAAGAATTCAAAGACCCGATTCCACAGCGGATCTTAGATGCCTATCATCTTCCGCCGCTCGATAGCGCACTCGTGTATCTGCACACGCCACGCAAAAAGACTGATGCCGATGCCGCACGCAAGCGCTTTGCCTTCGAAGAGATATTCGCCATTCAAGTAGCTCAACAGCAAGAACGTGCAAAGAATGCACAGAACGCGGCCCCGCTGATAAACGTAGATCGAACCAAGGTCGATCGCTTTGTAAAGTCACTCCCTTTTCCGCTTACCTCGGCGCAAAACCGAGCCATCGAAGAAATATTGCATGACTTCGAAAAATCTTACCCGATGGCGCGCCTCCTGGAGGGCGATGTCGGATCGGGCAAAACGGCAGTAGCTGCTGCGAGCGCGTATGCGGTCGTAACATCCACGCCGCCGTCGCGTAATTCGGGAACGCTGCAGGTCGCGTACATGGCACCCACCGAAATATTGGCAACACAGCACTTTGAGTCCTTTATCCAGTACTTCAAGCACCTCCCTATCAACATCGCACTCATCACCGGTTCGGGCTGTTACAAATTTCCATCGAAAGTCAATCCGAATAAGCCGACCAAGATATCGCGCACACAGCTTTTAAAATGGGTCGATAATGGAGAAGTGGCGATGGTGGTAGGTACGCACGCACTCATCCAGAAGGCCGTGACGTTTCGCTATTTAGCATACGTGATTGTTGACGAACAACATCGTTTCGGTACCAAGCAGCGCAAGGCTCTTACCAAAAAAGGCATCGCACCGCATTTTTTGTCGATGACAGCCACGCCGATACCACGAACGCTCGCGCTTACGATCTATGGCGATCTTGATCTGTCGGTTCTTGACGAACTTCCGCCAGGCAGAAAGCCGGTCGAAACCGAAGTCATAACACCGGTAAAACGCGAAAGAGCCTATGCCCGTGTCAAAGAAGAATTAGCCAAGCGACACCAGGCGTTCGTGATATGCCCTCGTGTCGACGAACCCGATCCAGACAAAGAAATGGCATTGCGTGCGAAGTCTGCCGAGGCCGAGGCGAAGCGATTACAAAGCGATGTGTTTCCGCAAGCAACGATCGGCGTCATGCACGGCAAGATGAAGTCTGTCGACAAAGAAGCGATCATGCAGGAATTCGTAAATGGTTCGATCGATATACTGGTCGCCACTTCGGTAGTCGAAGTCGGCGTCAACGTGCCGAACGCGACCGTAATCATGATCGAAGGCGCCGAGCGCTTTGGATTGGCACAGCTCCACCAGCTGCGAGGGCGCGTCGCTCGGAGCTCCGACCAGTCGTATTGTTTTTTACTACCGGATTCTAAAAGCGAGGTTTCGCGCAAACGTCTGAGCTCGCTCGCCAAGACCAACGACGGCTTTAAGCTCGCCGAAGCAGATCTGGAGCTGCGCGGTACCGGCGACCTGTATGGACGCAAGCAATGGGGCATATCGGACATCGGTATGGAAGCGCTGCGTAACCCGCGCCTGATCGAGGCGGCGC